>JBEGRN010000175.1:0-4833 GCA_041180425.1 Verrucomicrobiota bacterium | reverse complement strand
CCGATGAGTTCCTGGACCGATGCAACCGTCGCGAGCGCCAGCACGAGGAGGCTGAAGTAGAGCAGCCCAGTCCAGCACCCGACCATTGCCCCCAAGACGGGGCTTTCGGCCTCGTCGACCCCTTGGGGACGCCGACCGAGTCGCCAGGCTAACCCATAGGCTAGCAGGCTCGTCAGGCAGGTCAGACCGAGAATGCCCGCCGCCCCCCGCATCAGCCAGGGGAACGAGGTCCCATGCAGCAGGGAGTGCCCTAGTTCAGGCCCAAAGGCCCAGCCAACCGCGATCCCCAAGGTCAGGGCGATGGGGCCGGCCAATTGCCGGAGAGGGCCACGCTGGTAGCCTCGCCACGCCCCGCGCGCCATGAGCACGGCCAAGACGCTGGCCGCTAGCCAGAGCAGCCCGGAGGACTCGGTGGGCGTCGTCGGCATGGTTAGCTTTCGCCTAGCACCTTCCGGATCGACCCTTCGCGGGCCTCGATGCTCTCAGCCAGCTTGAACTGCACCAGCGCGCGCCGCAGGTTGTGGCCCGGGTAGCGCACCTTGAAGTAGACGTCGCCAGCGACGTGGTCCGCCAAGAAGCGGATGCCGAGCTCGAGCGGGATGAGGTGGATGCAGTCGTAGAGGTATTTCAGATCGGCCGGACTCAAGAAGTCCTTCGCGTGGGCGCGGTAGCCGCGGTAGATCGCCGTGAAGAGATCGAGGTCGAAGATGACGCTCGCGAGGTCGGCGGCGTCTTCGCCGGCGGGGTTGCAGGCGGAACGCGTCGCATCGCCGATGTCGTAGTGGACGAGTCCAGGCTGGACGGTGTCGAGGTCGACGATGCACGTGCCGCGGCCCGTCGCCGTATCGATCATGATGTTGCCGACCTTGGGGTCGCCGTGGGTCGTCCGCAGCTGCAATTCGCCTGATTTTAGGGCGTTTTCGAGTACATTGCAGCGCGCTCGGCGTTCTTCGACAAAGCGCAGGGCGCGCTTGGCCTCGGGCGACGCGTGGACGCGTTCCTGGCCTTCCGGCGTGGCCAAGGCCGCATCGAGCTTGGCGAGGTAGCCGGGCGTCACGTGGAAGCCGGGCAGGGCATAGCGGAGCTGGTCGCAGGGCAGGTCGCTGACCATCCGATGGAAGTGTCCGAGCACGTAGCCGGCCTCGAAGGCGTGCTCGGGGTTCTGGACCTTCTCAAAGGCCGTCGCGCTGGCGATTTGCGAGATGGCGCGCCAGATGTCGCCGTTGGCATCGGTCACCCAATCCTCGCCGCCCTTGGTCTGGATGATTTTGGGGAGCTGCCAGATGCGGTCCGCGCGGTCCGACTCTGCCTCGAGCTTGGCGTGGCAATGGTCGGTGAGGACGCGCATGTTCTGCATGATCGCCTCGGGGTCGGGGAAGATGGCTTTCCGGACGCGTTGCACGATGAAGCGCTGCTCCGAAAAGGTCGTCCGGAAGATGGCCAAGTAGGTGTCGTTGACGTTGCCCGAGCCGTAGGGTTCGACCGTGACGAGCCTTCCCTGGACGTCGAATTGGCGGGCGATAAGGGCGGCGCGCATAGGTTACAGGGGCAATTTGCCCCGTTTAGCCGGAGAGGCGAGGGCATTCCGGCAACGCCAAGGCTTGATTTTCGCTCCCGCCTCCCCATGTTGGGCTGTCCTCTGCGCCGCCACCTTAGCTCAGCTGGTAGAGCATCTCATTCGTAATGAGAATGTCGCCGGTTCAAATCCGGCAGGTGGCTCCAGCGCAGGGGTTAACTTTCCAGTCCGTTTGCCAAGGCGGGCTTTTCCGCCTCCCTCCTCCTCATGAGCCGCCGCGCCGACCCGCCCGCCCGAAGCCGCGATCTTTCGCGACGCTACGACCGGAACTTCAAGGTGGATGACGCCTATCGGGCGACCTTGCCCGACATGCAGAACAAGGATGCTTCCTTGATCCAGGGCGCGAACGTCCCGATCCAGCACGTCGGCATCTCCGGTTTCCGCCTGCCGATGCTCGTCGCCTCCCGCGACGGCAAGCCGGTGCCGCTCGAGTGCACGGTCACGGGCTCCGTCTCCCTCTCCGCCGACCGCAAGGGCATCAACATGTCGCGCATCATGCGCACGTTCTACGAGTTCAAGGACCGCGTGCTGTCCCATGAGCTGCTTGAGGAAGTGCTCATCCGCTACAAGAAGGACCTCGAGTGCAGCCGCGCCCGCATCCTCGTCGAGTTCCGCTACCCGATCGTGCAGAAGTCCCTCCGCTCCGGCCTCGAGGGCTGGCAGTACTACAAGGCGACGCTGGAAGGCACCATCGACGACCTCGACCGCCTCCGCCGCTACGTCCATTTCGACTTCGTCTATTCGTCGGCTTGCCCTTGCTCCGCCGAGCTGACCGAGCATGCCCGCGAAGAGCGCGACACCTACGGCATCCCGCATTCGCAGCGCTCCAAGGCCCGCGTCATCGCCGAGGTCTCCCCGGGCAAGTCCCTCTTCGTCGAGGACATGAAGGACCTCTGCTTGGCCGGCCTGCACACCGAGACCCAGGTCATGGTGAAGCGCGAGGACGAGCAGGCCTTCGCGGAGCTCAACGGGGCTTATTCTAAGTTTGTCGAAGACGCGGCCCGCCTCGTCTTCGAGCAGTTCGACCACGACGCGCGCGTGCGCGACTTCGTCATCGCCTGCTCGCACCTGGAGTCGCTGCATTCCCATGACGCCGTCTCGGTGATCAACAAGGGCATGCCCAGCGGGCTCTCGGCCGACTTCAGCCAGTTCAGAGACCTGGTCTGCTAGTTCTTTGGCGGCTTGCTCCTTCGTCGACGGCCGCCTAGGTTCGTCTGCACGAGGGGGTAGCTCAGCTGGATTCAGAGCAGCAGCCTTCTAAGCCGCCGGTCGCGGGTTCGAGTCCCGCCCCCCTCGCCACTTTCCCCGCCCCATGAACCCCCAGCCCTACCATCTCGCCGACCGCGGTCAGAGCCTGGGGACGTTGGATTACCCAGCGGTCTTGGCTGGCTTGGCCACAGGTCGCCTGTCGCCGGACGTCTTGTCCTGGCAGGAAGGCGAAGCAGGGTGGTTGCCGCTGCGACAGCGGCCGGAATTTGCCTCGGGCCTGAGCGCCGTGGCGTCGTTGGCTCCGCCGCCGCCCGCGTTGCCTTGGGAGGCGCAAGTCACGGGCTGGGGCATCCGCCCGAAGTTCGCGACCCTCTGGGGGACGCTCCGGGCGGTGCTCTTCCGTCCGCAGGCGACGTTCACCGCGGCGCCAGCGACGTCGGGATTGCGGGCGCCCGTGCAGTGGCTGCTCTGGGCCAGCGTCGTCGCGGTGCTGCTCGGGTTCCCGCTCTGGAGCCTGGTCGTCAGCCTGCGCCCCGTCCTCCTCGGTAAGTTCGGGATGAAGGAGACCGCGGCCCCCGCGATCTTCAACCTCACCTATTTCTTCCGGGCCTTGGCGGTTTACCCGTTGGCCGCCTTCGTTGGCACGTTCGTCACCACTTTTGTCTTACACGGCCTGCTGCGGCTGTTCGGGGGCGGAGCGGGCGGCTGGCGGCAGACGTTCCGTACCTTGGCTTATGTCGTCGGTGCGATGTGCTTCATCATGGCCCTGCCTGTGGTTTCCTGCGCGGTCCCGATCTGGGGCTTCATCCTGATCTTCACGGCGCTGGGCTTTACCCATCGAGAGCCAGCTTGGCGTGGCTTTTTGGCGTTGGCCTTGGTGTCCGGTATCGGCTGTTGCGGCGGCCTCATCACGTCCGCCTGGTCTTACTTCCGCAACTTCCAGCGCTGAACCGCCTGTGGGCTTGCAGGGCCGTGGGCCTTTGCCACAAGTATTACTATGCAAATCCACGTTGCCCGTCCGCCGGCCCAGCTCGGAGTCTTTAGCCAGGAGGAAGTCGCCGCCGGCCTGCAATCCGGGCGCTTCTTGCCGTCCGACCAAGGGTGGCGCGAAGGGATGGCCGCGTGGTTGCCGCTGAGCCAGTGGAGCGAGTTTCAAGCCCTGGCGACGGCGGTGCCGGCTTCGCCCGTCGCCGCCTGACGGCCCCTTCGCAGGTGCCGTGGGAGCAGGGCAAGAGCGTCGGTAGTTTCTTCGCGACCGTGAAGGCTGCGGTCTTTAGCCCACGTGAGACCTTCGCGAACGCACGGATGGAATTCAGCGATTGGCTGATCTTCTCCTACATTGCCCTCGTCGTGGTCTTGCCGGTCCGTTTGCTCCAGACCTTTGTTTATGAAGACCCGAATGTGCAGCTTCTGCGCTTTGCGGAGAAGCTCAATATCCCGGCGCTCGAGCCGGCTCTGGCCGGGTTGCGGGAGAATGCCGCCGCCGCCGATTTGCCTTTCGCTAAATTGGTGAAAGTTATCTCGGTGGTTGGGGGGCTCGCCATTGGCCCCCTTGTTTGGGCTTTCTTCGGCGTGCTCGTTTGGGCTGCCTTGTGGGTCATGCGCCAGAAGGTCGAGTGCAGTCGCTCCATGGCCGCGACTTTGATGGTACTTTCCGTCGCGACCGTCGTGACCTTGCCTTTCGGTCTGTTGGGCTTTAATTTCATGCTCCTGTTGGGTCTGGGCTGCCTCTTGGTCATCCCTTACCTGATCTTCTTCCATCGTCTGCATGGGGCGGCCATTCAGCGGAGCGCTTGGGTCTCGTTCGGTGCTCACTTGCTTCTGGGCGTGCTGATCGCCTGCTGCGTGGGTTGCTTGGTTTTCTTCGCGTTAGCCACCTTAAGCGCTGGGGGCGTATAATCCTCATCGAAGCGGCTTTCCTGGCCTGCGGTGACCATGGTTGCTTCCGCAGGCTTGCCGTCTCCACGGCCTGCCCTTAGGCATGGATCATGCAAATCCACGTCGCCCGCCCGCCCGCCCAGCTCGGAGTCTTTAGCCAGGAGGAAGTC
>JBEGRN010000174.1:0-4489 GCA_041180425.1 Verrucomicrobiota bacterium | reverse complement strand
ATCACCGCGGCGAGGCGCACGGAAGCGTTCTCGTCCTTAGCCACCGCGTCGAAGGACGCCGGGGTCTGGCAGATAAGGTCGATCGCGAAAGAACCCGCGTGACGGAGCACTGGGTCCTTGTCGGCGTTCTCGCGGAGCATGGTCAGGACTTCCGGCAGGTACTTGTCGGCCGAGAGGCGTCCCGCGGCGATGGCGGCGAACGAACGCACGCGCAGCGACGGGTCGAGGATGAGCTTGCCGAGCGGGAGGTCGTTGCCCTTCAGCGGGGCCTCTTCAAGGACACGGATGGCCTGCGCGCGGACTTCGGCATCGGCATGGCTCAGGAGCGGCACGAGGCGGTTAGCGGCAGCGACACGGTCGGCCAACGGGGCGACCGGGGTGGACTTGCCGTTGAAGGCTTCGCTCGGGGAGATGGCGGCACCGCGGCGGGCGAGGATGCCGAGGCCCCAGATGCCGTGGACGCGCTCGAGGGGATTGGCCGACTTCGTCGCGGCTTCGAAGCGGTCGGCGGCGTCCGGACGGCGGGTCAGCTCAATCTGCGCGCGGAGACGGATGCGCTGGTCGTCATGGGCCAGGAGCTTCGCCAGTTCGGCGGAAGAACGCTGGGCGAAGCCTTCCTTGATGAGGCTGGCCACCGTGGCGGCTGCTTCGGGCTTCCACATCTTCTCGGCGGACAAGGTGACGATACGGCCGGCGTCATGCGACTCCCAGCCGGTGATGAAGTCGGACACCACCAGGCGGCCCTTCCAATCGTATTCGATGTCGGTCGCGGCGACGCCCCAGATCAACTGGTGGGACTCGGTCATCTTCATGCCGGCCCCGGCGGGCTCGACCTTGAAGGACCAGATGCCGGACGCCCCAGCGGAACCGCGATAGTCGCAGATGTGGAAGTGTTGGGCCTCGGCTTCGAGGTAGCCCGCGCCTGGGTGATACGTCAGGCCGGAAGGACCGGAGCTGATGTAAGCGGACGGCGGAATGATGAAGGCCGGCTGCACCGGATTCTGAAGTTCCCAGACCTTTTCGGTCATCCAGCGGGACGGCGGGCGCTGCTCGAGCCCGATCTCCCGGTGGAAGGTGTGCATCGCTTGGTGCTCCATTTCCCAACCAGAGTCGGCGCCCTCGACGACGTAGACCACGCGGGCCTGGTCGCCTTGGTCGGAGTTGTTGTCGACAGAGATGCCGTTGCCGAAATCGTCGAAGGCGATTTCCTTCGGATTGCGGAGGCCGAAGTGCACGACTTCGAAGTTGGAACCATCGGGCTCGAAGCGGAAGACGGCGCCGCGGTTACGCGAGTCGTACTTCTTGCCTTCCTTGGTCGTGAAGTTGAAGCCACGGTCGCCGATGGTGCCCCAGACGCGGCCGTCATAGCCGATGGCGAAGCCGTTCATGTCGTGCCCCGAGAGGGAGATGCGCACACCAAAGCCGTCCTGCAGGACCTTGCGCTGGCCTTCCGTACCGTCCTGCTTGGCGTCCTGGAGCATCCAGATACGAGGGATACAGGCGAAGTAGACGTTATCGTCCCAGGCCATCACGCCGGCGCCGGTACCATCGAGGATGTCGTTGAACTTCTCGTCGAACATCTTGGCCTTGGCGAAGACGCCGTCGCCCTGCTCGTCCGTCAGGAAGCGGATCTTCTCGGACTTCGCGGTCATCCACTCGAGGGATTTCTTGCCGGCCCACTTCTGGTGGAGCGCCAGGCGGTCGGCCGTGGTCTTGGCCGCCAAGTCGTCGTGGTACCAGAAAAGGTTGTTACGGTCGTCCTCGACGCCGAAGCGGAAGCGGTGCGTTTCGGCGACGTAGAGGCTGCCGTCGTTGGCGAACGCGATGGCCGTCGGCGAAGTCACGCCCGTCTCCTTGTGGCCACCGGTGACCTTGAAGGTCGCGCCGGGCTGCAGCGCGGCGCTGCCTTCACCCGCGACGCGGACGAGGTTGTTGGCCGCCTTGGGCTTCGGTCGGCCACCCGTGGCGAACTTCGGCTTGTTGTCCGAAGAGAAGACGAAATGGTCTGCGGCGATGATGCCCCAAGCGCCCGTTTCGTTGTCCACGATGCGGAGGACGCCCTTCTTGCCCTTGAACTCGGCGATGTCCCAGACGACTTCGGCGAGGGTGAGTCCGTCCTTGCCCACGGCTTCACGGACGACCTTGCCGTTCACGAGCAGCTGGACGGCCGTCTTGCCCGGGTGGTTGCCGCCAGCGACCAGGAAGCCGAGGAAGGGATGCGTCAGCAGGATTTCCGGCGAAGTCAGCGTGCCGGTCGCGGCGTCGCCGCCATGACCAGAGGTGACCAAGGAGTTGCCGCCGTAGTTGCGGAACTCGCCGTTCACGCCGTCGACCTTACCGGCGACGGGCGCCAGGCCGAAGGCCGTGCCCGTGGTCTGCCAGCTGTCGAAGCCATCGCCTTCGAAGGCTTGGATGACTTTGACGTCGGCCTGCAAGGCAGCGGCGCCGACGACAAGGGATGCAAATAGGAACGAAGAGGACCTCATGGGGATAACGGGGAGTCAGCCCAGAAAAAGGGATGTTCCCCCGAGGTCGAGGATGGCTTCAAAAAACTTGCCCGTGGGGCCCCGGAAATCAGCGAATGCCCCAAAGAACTTGGAATTTAGCCCCGAAATGGGCCGGGTGCGTCAAGGCCCGCAGG
This sequence comes from Verrucomicrobiota bacterium, assembly GCA_041180425.1. Classification (GTDB taxonomy): domain Bacteria; phylum Verrucomicrobiota; class Verrucomicrobiia; order Opitutales; family UBA953; genus UBA953. The sequence goes on along the minus strand of JBEGRN010000174.1, from coordinate 1,848 downwards.
CGGCCCGTCGCTTCGCTGTCCCCGGCGGTCATGATACGCTCCATGGCGGCCCCGGCCTGCTTCACGAAAAAGGCCTCTTGGCGCTCCCAGCGGACCGAACGGAAACCTTGGGCGACGAGGACCGGCTCCAAACGGTCCCAGAGGACGTGGCAAGTCAGGTCCTGCGACCCAAGGTTGTCCAAGATCGCCCCTGAGAGCTGATGGCTGCGGTAAGCGCGGGCCGTGCCGGCCGGTGAACCTTCGAGGCACTGCGCCACGGTCTTGCCGTAGTCCAACAAGATCACGGCGCCGGTCCAGCCTCCACGGAGCAAATCCGCGAGCAAGGTCTCCGCCGCCAACGGCGCATCCAACACCCAACCCTCCGCGGCCGGCGGCAGGCTGGCGGCAAACGCGGCGGCGGCCGGACTCGAGAAATCAGCCAAAGACTCCACGGTCAGCGCCGCGCCATCGACGCGGACACCGAGTTCGCGCCAAGCACCCGCTTGGCGCACAAAGCGATGGAAGGGCTGGGCATCGAGGAGTTCGTTCGCCACCAAGACAGCGCGGTCCGGGAACACGGGCTTGGCGCCGACGCGGAACACCTGCGAGCCAGCGAAGCGCGCGGCGACGCCCGCGAAATGCGTCTGGCCAGGCTCAGCCCCGACCTCGACGAGCGTGTGGCCGGAGACATCGCCCACGAGCGATACCGCCGCAGCCGCGATCAACTCGCCGAATATCGGACCCAACGCCGCGGCCGTGGTGAAGTCGGTGCCGGCAGCCTTGCCGACGCGGACGCGGTCGCTCACGTAGTAGCCGAGGCCAGGCGCATACAGCGCGGCCTCCACCAAGCGCACGAAGGGCACGACCCCGCCGCGGGCTTCCTGGCGAAGCACCTCCACGATGGCGGCATGACGGGCCTGTGCGTCCATATCTCCAGCGTGGAAGGCTCTTTTAGTGAGCGCCAGACGAAACGAGGTTGAGCCAGCCCCGAAATTGGACTGACTCCTCCTCGATGATCCTCGCGATCGAAAGTTCCTGCGATGAATCCGCGCTCGCCCTCTTCGAGCCGGCCGCAGGGCTGCGCCGGGAAGTCATCAGTTCGCAGGCGGAAGCCCACGTCCGCTTCGGCGGGGTGGTGCCCGAACTCGCCAGCCGGATGCACCTGTCGGCCCTGCCCTTGCTGCTCGAGGACTACCGTGCGGAACTCGCCGCCGTCGAAACCATCGCGGTCACGCGCGGCCCTGGCCTCCTGCCCTGCCTGTCGATGGGCGTCAGCCTCGCGCGCGCGCTCGCCTTGGCCACCGGCAAGCCGCTCGTGGGCGTGAACCACCTCCGCGGCCACGTCCACTCGCCCTTCATCGGCCTACACGCCCAGAGCCGGCGGAATTCCTCGCCCGCCGCGCCGAACTCCTGCCGCACCTCGGCATCCTCATCTCGGGCGGCAACACGTTGCTCGTGCGGCTCGACGTGGACCTCCGAATCACGGTGCTGGCCCGCACGGTCGACGACGCCGCCGGTGAGGCCTTCGACAAAGGCGCCAAACTGCTCGGCCTGCCTTACCCCGGCGGCGCCCTCATCGAACAGCACGCGGCCCGCGGCGATGTCCGGAAATACGTCTTCCCGCGTGGCATCCCCGAGAAGGCCGACTTGCGCATGAGCTTCTCGGGGCTGAAGACCGCGCTGCGCTATCAGCTCGAGAAAATGACCGACGCCGAACTGGCCACCGACCTGCCCGACCTCTGCGCCGGCTACCAGCACGCCATCATCGAGCAACTCGTCTCCAAGACGGGCGCCGCGCTCGACCGCGCCGCCTACAAGTCCGTCGGCCTGTCGGGCGGCGTCGCCAACAACCGGACGCTGCGGCAACGG
>JBEGRN010000173.1:0-5340 GCA_041180425.1 Verrucomicrobiota bacterium | reverse complement strand
TGGGGGTTGGGGGTTGGGGGTTGGGGGTTGGGGGTTGGGGGTTGTGCGGCGGCTGCGCCGCCTGCCTTTAGGTAGGGGCGTGGTTTACCGCTCCCTCCTACGGAGGAGGTCAAGGCGTAGCCTTGCCCCTACCCGAGGCAGCGAGGTCGTGACGCCGTCCCGACCCTACCCAAGACAAGATAGACTGGCGGCACGCGTTCCTCCATCTATCGGCGAACGGACGCGACGCAGTCGCGTCCCTACCCCAGCATGAGGGTCAAGGAAAGCGCTTGAGAGGCCATGCGGCCGGTTTTAGAGGAATAGCACCATGACACCCCGAGCGCTCGCTTTCCTGGCCCTCTTCGCCGTCGCCCCGTTGTTCGCCGCCGAGCCGCTGGATATCACCGATGCCGCGAACAACGATGCCGCGACGGCAAAGGTCTCGGGCTACTTCGAGGGCATGGGCCTCGTCGTCGACAAAAAAGCCGGCTATTTCTTGGTGAAATCCGGAGGTTACGTGATCCGCATCTCCCCGCTCGCGACCGCCGACCTCGGCAGCCGGCTGAACGCCTACATCACCTTTGGCGGCGGCAACCCCGATAACGTCAAATCGGATAAGCTGATGAGCCTGCTCAACACGATCAACGCCAAGTACAACTACGTCACGACCTACGTCGACAAGGATGGCAGCCTCAGTTTCCGGTACGTCTTGGTGTTCGACAAGAAACTCGACCCCAAGACCATCAACCTCTGGCTTAAGCACATCGAACTTCAGACCAATGCGATCCGCGCCGAGTTCGGCGACCAACTAAAAGCATTCCTCACGAAGAAATCGGAAAAGTGAAGTAGACGTGACCCCGAAAGGTAGGGACGGCACCACGTGCTGTTCTAGTAGGGGACAAGTGGGCAAGGTGACACGGGGGCACGGGGGATGGGGTTGTGCCGCGTGCTTTTAGAGGTAGGGTTGGCACTGCGTGCCAACCTAGCCGCCTCAGGTAGGGGCAAGGCTTCGCCTTGCACTCCGCCTTAGGAAGGCGCGGCAGAGCCACGCCCCTACCCAAGGCAGGATACTCTGCGAGGAGGGACTTCTGCGTGTACGTTCAAACGGTCGTGACGCCGTCCCGACCCTACCCAAGGCAACCGGAGAAGCCGGGCACAACTCCCTGTCCCCGTGTCATCTCTGCCTAGTTTGCACCTTTGCACAGGCCAACGGCCGATGCGCACCTTGGCACTCCCCCATCCCCCATCCCCTATTTCACTTCACCGCTTCACTCGTCCTCACCCCATTCACCAAGCGGGAGAGGCCCAGCGGGTTGGCGTTCTGGAGTTCGGCCGGCAAGGCGGCGTCGGGGTGGTTCTGATAGCAGACGAGGCGCGTGAAGCGGTAGATCGCATTCGAGCCCACCGAGGTGCTACGACCGTCCGACAGCGACGGGTAAGGGCCGCCGTGTACGATGGCATGCGAGACTTCGACGCCGGTCGGGAAACCGTTGATGACCACGCGGCCCGCCAAGGCTTCGAGCTGGGCGCGTAGTTCAGCATGGGCGAGGATTTCCTCATCGATGCCATGCAACGTGGCCGTGAGGTTTCCTTCGAGCGACTCGAGCACCTTGCGGAGCTGCGCGAGGTCGTCGCACCAGACGATGAGCGAGCTCGGGCCGAAGAGTTCAGCCTGCAGCTTGCGGTCGGAGAGGAAAGTCTTCGCGCCGACGGCGAGCAAGGTCGGCAACGCGCGGCCAGGCTTACCGCTGCCCTTACCATGCGCATAGGCTTGGATACCACCACGGGTTTCGCGAGCGGCGAGTCCGGTGACGTAGGCCTTCTGGATCGCGGGGGTGAGCATGACGCCTTCCGGGGCGTTGCGGAACTGCGCGGCGAGCTGGCCGACGAAAGCCTCGGCGGCCGGGGTCTTGACCATCAGCAGCAGGCCGGGCTGGGTGCAGAACTGGCCCACGCCCAAGGTGCAGGAACCGGCAAGGCCGGTGGCGATGGCTTCGCCCCGCGCGGCCAAGGCGCCCTCGAGGAGGACGACTGGGTTGACGCTGCTCATCTCGGCGTAGACCGGGATGGGGACCTCGCGCTCCGCGGCGGTGTCCATGAGCGCGCGGCCGCCCGTGCGGGAGCCGGTGAAGCCGATGGCGCGTAAGGCCGGGTGCTTGGCCAGGAGTTGGCCGACGTCCTTACCATCGCCCATCAGCAGCGAGAACGTGCCTTCCGGCAGGCCCGCGGCGCGGACGGCGTCGACAACGAGTCCGCCCATGATCTCGGCCGTGCCTGGATGCGCATGGTGCGCCATCACGACGACGGGATTGCCCGCGGCGAGCGCGGAGGCGGTGTCGCCACCGGCGACGGAATAGGCGAACGGGAAATTGCTGGCGCAGAACACCGCGACCGGACCAAGCGGACGGCACATCGAACGATGGTCGGGCTTCGGCAAGGGCTTGCGGTCCGGGTTGGCGAGCTCGAGGCGCGCGTCGAGCCAATCGCCCTTCTCCACGAGGTCCGCGAAGAGGCGGAGCTGGCCCATCGTGCGGCCGATCTCACCGAGGCAGCGGGCCTCGGGTAGCGAGGTCTCCTGCTGGGCGCGCGCGGCCAACGCCGGCGTCGCGGCTTCAATGCGCGCGGCGAGGTCGCGCAGGAACGCGGCCTTGGCCTTGCCCGACAAAGCGGCGAGGACGGGCGTCGCCTGCGCGGCGAGCTTCATCGCGGTAGCGACATCCTCCGCCGTGGCGGAATGGAAGACCTCGGGGAGGTCGTTCCACAGCGTGCAGTCGAAAGCCTTCCACGTGCGGCCGCCGACGCGACCACGGGAGAAGCCCAGGTAAGAGAGACCGGTGAGGGCGGACATCTTAGCGGATCTTCGGGCGGTTCTTGAGGGCCTTCTTCAGCGCGGAAGAGGCCAAGGCCAGGTCGGCGCCGGCCAACGCGAGGCGCGGGGCGCGCACGGCGGGGTTGCCGCCGCGGACTTCCGCTTGGATCCACTTGATGTGCTGCACGAACTTCGGGACGGTGTCCAAGCGCAGCAGCGGGAGGAACCATGCGTAGAGCTCATCGGCACGCTCCTGGTCGCCGAACATGGCAGCTTCATAGAGCTCGACGGATTCCTCCGGGAAGGCGTTGACGAGGCCGGCGATCCAGCCGCGGGCGCCCGCGGCAACACCTTCGACGATGCAGTCGTCCATGCCGACGAGGATCGTGAGGCGGTTGCCGAGGAGGTTCTTCAGCGCGGTGATGCGGCGGGCGTCGCCCGAGGATTCCTTGATGGCCTCGAGGTTCTTGTGCTCGGCGGCGAGCTCGGCGACCTGCTCCGGCAGGAAGTCGGTCTTATAGGCCGGCGGGTTGTTGTAGAGCATGCACGGCAGGTCCGTCGCGCCGATGACGGCGGAGACGTGGGCCTTCATCTCGCGCCAATCGGTGCTGTAGACGTAGGGCGGGAGGACCATGAGGCCGCCGCAGCCGAGCTGCTTGGCGGCGATGGCGAGCGCGACGGCTTCGTCGGTCGAGAGCGAGGCGATGCCCGGGATGATCGGCAGGCCGGGGACGGCCGCGACGCAGGTGGCGATGAGGCGCACCTTCTCGTCGAAGGTCAGCGTGGCGCCTTCGCCGAGGGAACCGCACGGCACGATGCCGATGCTGCCCGACTCGGCCATCCAACGGCAGTGGCGCGCGATCTCCTTATGGTCGAGTTCGCCGTCCTTGCGGAAAGGGGTCGTGATCGCGGGGATCACGCCTTCCCATTGGGCGCGGACTTTGAGTTGGGCGGAGGATTTCTTCTTCATGGTTTGGATAATATGAGGTGAAAGTTCAGGCGTGGCGGTCGGGGTCGACCTCGCTCAAGGCGACCGAGGTGGGTTCGCCACAGACGAGCTGGGCGACGATTTCGCCGGTCACGGGGCCGAGGCTGAGGCCCATCATGGAGTGGCCGGTCGCGACGACGAGGTTTTCCGCCGCACGCGTACGGCCCAGGTAAGGCATGCCGTCCGGCGGGCAAGGCCGGAGGCCGGACCAGACGGGGAGCTCGGTGAAGTCGGTTTCCTTGAAGGCTGGGTAATACTGGACGAAGGCCTTGCGGATGCCGCGCACGCGGGCGGGGTTCACGGAAAGGTCGTTGCCGGTGATCTCCATGGTGCCGCCGACGGTCAAGGCGTCGCCCATCGGGGTGACGGCCACGCGGGCCTCCATGAGGAGCGAGCAATACTTCGGACGCTGCACCGGACGGGGCAGGCGCATGCTGTAACCCTTGCCAGCCTGCATCGGGATGCGAAGGCCGAGGGCCTCGGCGGCGGTCGGCGACCAGGCGCCAGCGGCCAGGACGAACGTCTCGCCGGCGAACTCCCCGGCGGTCGTGAGGGCGGCCCGCAAGCGCGCGCCTTCCTTGCGCCAACCCGTGACCTCAGCGTTCCAGACGATGCGGCCCCCGAAGCGCTGGACCTCGGACGTCAGCAGCTGGACGAGCGCGCGCGGGTCGAGGTGCGCGTCCTTCGTGAACATCACCGCGCCCGCGATGGCGTAGTCGATGCCGGGGTCGCGACGACGGACCTCATCGGCGGACAGGACCTCGGTCGGCACGCCGACGGCGTTGGACTTCGCCGCAAAGACGGCCTCGTGGTCCAAGGCCTGCTGCGTGCGGCACAAGGCGAGCAGCCCAACCGTCTCGAGCGCGAACGAGCCCGGGAGTTCCCGCTGATGCCGCAGGAAGATCTCGCGGCTGCGCAGGTTGAGGTCGCGCAGCACCGGCGTGCAGCGGTCGACGTGGCGCTGGTTCGAGGAACGCCAGAACTTCCAACCCCAGCGGGCGAGGTCGAGGTCAAGGCGAGGGCGGACCCAGAAGGGGCTTTCGCCGTCGAACATCCACTTCAGCCCGAGCATGACCATGCCCGGCGCGGCCAGCGGTACGAAGTGGCTCGGGACGATCATCCCGGCGTTGCCGAGCGAGCACGAATCATGGTCGGGCGCGCCCTTCTCGAGCAGCACGACCTGACGGCCACGACGCAGCAGTTCGTAGGCGGAGCTGAGCCCGACGATACCCCCACCGACGATGACGACCGGAGCGGACATGAGGTTCAGCGAATGCCCCAAGCAAAGGGGTCTTGCGGGTGGAAATGGTAGACGGCCTCGGCCTGCACATAGGCCGTGCCGGTGATGGACGGTTGGATCTTGCCGTCGGCGAGGCGCTCATAGGAACCCACGAACGCGCTCCCGATGACGCTCTCCTGGCGCCACAGCGCGCCCGGCGCGAGTTTGCCGTCGGCCGCGAGGCACGCGAGTTTGGCGCTCGTGCCCGTGCCACAAGGCGAACGGTCGTAGGCCTTGCCCGGACAGAGCACGAAGTTGCGGCTATCCGCCGTCGGCGTGGACGCG
>JBEGRN010000172.1:0-4160 GCA_041180425.1 Verrucomicrobiota bacterium | reverse complement strand
CCGAGCCACTTCTTGGGCATGTGCGAGAGGCGGGCAAGCAGCTCGCGGGTCTCGGTCTGGGACAAAGGCCCGTCGTTCATCGGCCGCGGAATGCCTGCAGCAACGCCGCGGGGCTGTCGGCGCGCATCAACGATTCGCCGACGAGCAAGGCATGGGCGCCGGCCGCGCGCATGCGGGCGGCGTCCTCAGCCGTCTTGATGCCGCTCTCGGCGACCTTGAGGATGTGGGCGGGCATCTGGGGGATGACGCGCTCGGCAAAGCTCAGGTCGATCTGGAAGGTCGATAGGTTCCGGTTGTTCACGCCCACCATGTCGGGGTCGTGGCGCAAGGCGCGCTCCAACTCGGCCTCATCGTGCACTTCAAAGAGCGTGTCCAAGCCAGCCCATTGAGCGGCGCGATGGATGGGGCGGATTTCGTCATCGGTCAGGCCGCGGACGATGATGAGGATGCAACGGGCGCCGGCTTGGGCGGCTTCGAGGACCTGATAAGGGTGCACCATGAAGTCCTTGCGGATGCAAGGGCGCGGCACGGGGAGTTTCGCTTGATCCTGGACGACCTCGATGAGGTCCTGGAGGTGTCCTTTGAAGTAGGTCGATTCGGTGAGGACCGAAAGGCATTCGGCGCCAGCTTCCGCATAGAGTCGGGCTTGGGCGACGGCGTTCACTTCCGTTCGGATGGTGCCCACGCTAGGGGACGCCCGCTTGACTTCGGCGATGACGGTGAGGCGGCCCGGGACATGCAAGGATTGGCGAAACCCAGGCAAGCCAGTCCGGCCGGCAAAGGGCGTCAGTTCAGCCTCCGTGACCGGGCGGGCGAACGGGGCGATTTCCCGACGCTTGGCGTCCATGATTTCCGTCAATTTGTCCACCCCCACAACGGAAACGAGACCGAGCCGTCTGGCAATCGTTTTGACTCCCTCCGCCTGAGCCTTCTCCATCGGGTCATGTCCGGCATCGACCTTCTCCTCGCCACCACCGCCCGGCTGCGTGCCCCCGATGGTTGTCCATGGGATCGCGAACAAACCCACCGGTCCATCTGCGACTGTTTGGTCGAGGAGGTCTGCGAGCTCCTGCAGGCCATCGACCGGCAGGACGACGCCAACCTCCGGGAGGAACTGGGCGACCTGTTGTTCCACGTCGTCTTGCACGCTCAAATGGCGGCCGAGGCCGGGAAGTTCTCCTTCGACGACATCGCCCGCGAGGTGAACGAAAAGATGGTGCGCCGCCACCCCCACGTCTTCGGGGACGGGGCCAAGCTCGGCGACTCCGAGTCCGTCGTCCGCCAGTGGGAGCAGATCAAACTGCAGGAGAAGGGCGCCCAGAAGCCTACGCTCTTCAAGCAACTGCCTCCGTCCTTGAATACCGTGCTGACCGCCCGAGAGGTCTGGAAGCAGGTCCAGAAGAAGGCCCTGGCGGTGGGGGATACGGTGAACCGCGCACATGTCGCGCAGGCTGCGCAGGGGCTCACCGAAGCAGCCGCTGGCCAGCATCTCTTCGAACTGATCGCGGCTTGCCGCGATGCGGGCATCGACCCTGATTCCGCCTTGCGTCGCCATACGGCGGCGGTGGTTGCTGCCGCCGAGCATCAAGCAGGCACGCAGGCGTAACCAGATGGCCCTGGACCAACCCATCTCCGTGCATGTGGCTGGCCGTGTCGTGCAGGTCTGGCCCAAGCCTTCGGAAAGGGCCCGCCGTGTGCGTCTTTCCGTCAAACCCGGTCCGCGTGTGGAACTGACTTATCCGATGCATGCCTCGCAGGCTTCGGCGTTGGCTTTTCTGAAGGACAACCTGCCGTGGCTGGAACAAGTCGTGCAGAAGGCTCGTACCGTGCAGCCTTCGCTCTTGGCACATCTGGAGAAGTTTCCGTGGGCTACGCTGGACGAACGCATGATGGAGGTGAGCATCACGACCGGAGCCCGCGCCCGCCTCGTCATCGCCCGCGAGGCTGACTCGCTGCAGATGCATTTACCCGAGCAGGAAAGGGAAGCGGCGGCCGTGCGGGTGCTGCGGCGTCTCGCCGAAACCGGTTTGCCCTTAGCCGTCGAGCGCTTGGCCCGCCGCGTCGGGGTCAGCGTCGACGGGGTCAGCGTCCGCGACCAGACGACCCGCTGGGGGTCTTGCTCCCAACAAGGGTCGCTCTCGCTGAATTGGCGGCTCGTGCTCCTGCCACCCGTCGTGCATGACCACGTCATTTACCACGAACTGGCCCACCGCAAGCACATGGACCATTCGGACCGTTTCTGGAATCAACTGGCCGCGTGGGATCCCGAATGGAAGAAGCATGACCGCGAACTGACGAGGCGTTGGAACGTGATCATGGACCTAGGCCGCGCATGAGACGTGAAATCGGACAGTCACCCGATGAGGTCTTCGACGTGGTCGACGCCCATGACCAGGTCATCGGGGCGCTCCCGCGCAGCGAGATCCACCGGCAGAAGCTGCGCCACCGCGCCATCCATATCTTCTGGCTGAGGGGCGACGGCGCGCTGTGCCTGCAACGGCGGTCGTACGCCAAGGACAACTGTCCCGGCCAAGTGAGCACCTCCTGCGCCGGCCATGTCGACAGCGGCGAGGGGTACCAGGCCGCGGCGGTCCGTGAGCTACGCGAGGAGGTTGGACTCCACGTGTCGCCGTCTGACCTAATAGAAATGGATTATGCCCCCTGTCATGAGGACTTAGGGCATGAGTTCGTGCGTTCCTACCTCCTGCGGGGCGATTATGAGCCACGCATCGGCCGGGCTGAGGTCGATTCGCTGCTATGGCGGCAACCGGCAGAGCTGGATGCCTGGATGGAGCGTTTCCCCGACGTCTTCTCGTTGCCGTTGGTGCACCTTTACCGCCGACCGGCGATTCGCCACGCCCTGGGGTTGGCGTAAGTGTTTGAAATGGCCGTAGGAAACTGCGTCTATGGGGACGTGACCGCTCCCGCCCATGACTTACCTGAGACCCCTGTCGAGGTGGCTTGGTATCATTGGCTGTGGGTCTGGTTCGCGGCCTTGATCCTACGCCTATGGCTGGCGACGCTCCGTATCCACGCAAACGTGCCTCGGATTGACGATCGGGATGGGCCCTATGTCTTGCTGCTTTGGCATGACCGTCTCTTCACTTCGTCACTGGTCGCCAACCGTTTCCTGGGACGTCCCGTCACGGCCTTGATCAGCACGAGCAAGGACGGCGGCTGGTTGGTCGCCTTCTTCCGTCTGATGGGCATCAAGGCGGTGCGCGGTTCTTCCAGCAAGCGTGGCGCCGCCGCCTTGGTCTCCTTGACGCGCGCGGTCCGCGGCGGCGATCACGCCGGCGTGACGCCCGACGGACCCAAAGGCCCGCGACGCGCATTCAAGGCTGGCGCCGTCTCCTTGGCTAAGCTGACGGGCCGACCGTTCCTCATCATGGGCATGAACTTCCGTTCGGCTTGGACGCTGCGGAGCTGGGATCAGTTCGCCTTGCCCAAGCCGTTTTCGCGGGTCGATGTGACCTTCGAAGTCGTCGCTTGCCCCGCCCGCGACGTCCAGGACGCCGTCGTGGCCGAACAGCTGCAGGTGCGTCTGAACGAACTCTCCGGCGCTTAAGCGCGCACCAGAAGCTTCTCGGCGTACTTGGCCAAGAGGTCCGACTCAAGGTTGACCCGCTGTCCGGCGAGACGCCCAGCCAGATTGGTCACCGCCAAGGTGTGCGGGATGATCCAGATGCGGAAGCCTTCTGGGAGGACGTCCGCAACCGTCAGAGACATGCCGTCCACCGCGATGCAACCTTTCTTGACCACGTGACGGAGGACCGCTGCAGGCGCTTGGATGTCGAGGCGCCAATCGGCCCCGTCTGGTCCAAAGAAGCTCACGGTGCCGCAGGCATCGATGTGCCCGGTCACGAAATGGCCACCCATCCGGTCGGTCGGTCGCAGGCTGGGCTCCAAGTTTACCACCGAACCAACCTTGAGTTCGCCGAGGTTGGTCAGGCGGAGGGTCTCCGCCAAGAGGTCGAAAGTGGCGACCTCTCCGTGGACCGAGGTGACCGTCAGGCAGCAACCGTTCACGGCAATCGAGGCGCCCAGTTCTGCGCCGGCGAGCAAGGGGGAGGCCAAGGCCAAACGGGTCGCACCATTGGCCAGGACCTCGAGGGACTGGACCTTGCCGGTCGCTTGGACTAAACCTGTGAACATGCCAA
>JBEGRN010000171.1:0-4184 GCA_041180425.1 Verrucomicrobiota bacterium | reverse complement strand
CTCGGCCACGCCGAGACGGTCACGCGCATCGCCCAGTACGAGCTGGCGTTCCGCATGCAGACGAGCGTGCCCGACGTGATGGACATCTCCAAGGAGTCCGCGGCGACGCTCGAGGCGTACGGCGCCAAGCCCGGCGAGGCGAGCTTCGCCAACAACTGCCTCCTCGCCCGCCGGCTCGTCGAAAAGGGCGTGCGCTTCGTGCACCTCTTCGACTGGGGCTGGGACTTCCACGGCACCAACCCGCGCGAGGACATCCGCGACGGCCTCACCAAGAAGATGGCGATGACCGACAAGCCCGCGGCCGCGTTGATCAAGGACCTCAAGGAGCGCGGCCTGCTCGACGACACCCTCATCGTCTGGGGCGGCGAGTTCGGCCGCACGCCCTTCCGCGAAGGACGGACCGCCGGCGGCTCCGTGCTCGGGCGCGACCACTACCCGGACTGCTTCACGATCATGCTCGCGGGCGGCGGCGTGAAGGGCGGCTTCTCCTTCGGTGAGACCGATGAGATGGGCTTCGCGGGCGTGAAGGACAAGGTGCACGTCCACGACCTGCAGGCGACCATCCTCCACCTGCTTGGGTTCGACCACGAGCGCTTGACCTACCGGTTCCAGGGCCGCGATTTCCGCCTGACGGACGTCCACGGCCAGGTGGTCAAGGCGGTCTTGGCCTAAAGACCCCATTTGCCTCGCAACCCCGGGCGGGAGGGCTTGTCTACAAGGCAAGCCCACCCCGCCCCATGCGCCCCCTCCTCGCCCTCCTCGCCGCCTGCGCGTCCGTCGCGGCCGCCGAGGTCTCGTTCACCAAACAGACCATCACCAAGGACTTCGTCGCCGAGGGCTGCGCGGTCGCCGACTTCAACCACGACGGGCACCTCGACGTCGCCGCCGGGCGGTTCATCTGGCTCGGGCCTGACTTCAAGGAGAAGATTGCCTACACGCCGGAACGCCAGAACGCCTCCGGCCCCAGCAAGACGCCTTACAACCCGGCGACGGGCTACTCCGACTACTTCATCCAGTTCGCCTACGACTTCACCGGCGACGGTTGGCCGGACCTCCTCGTCTACGGCCTGCCGGGCGAACCGGCCTATGTCTTCGTGAATCCGGCCGGCAAGGGTGGCGATTGGGCCCGGCATAACATCTTCGACGTCGCCGACGGCGAATCGCCCGGCCTCGTCGACATCAACGGCGACGGCAAGCCCGAGCTGCTCTGCCACACGAGCGACCTCGTGAAGAAGGGCGGCAAGTCCGGCGGCCAGTTCGGCTACGCCGAGATCGACTGGAACAACCCGCTCGGCAAGGCACGCTTCCGCCCGATCACCCCGAAGTCACCCGCCAACGACCAGAAGATCTTCAAGTACACGCACGGCTACGGCGCCGGCGACGTCAACGGCGACGGGCGCATGGACATCCTCGAGAAGGATGGCTGGTACGAGCAGCCCAAGGACACGTCCAAGGATTCCGACTGGGTCTTCCACCCGGCGAAGTTCGGCCAAGGCGGCGCCCAGATGTACGTCTTCGACGTCAACGGCGACGGGCGCAACGACGTCATCACCAGCCTCAAGGCCCATGGCTACGGGCTGTCCTGGTTCGAACAGAACGCCGACGGCACCTTCACCGAGCATAAGATCATGGGCGCGACGCCGGCCGAAAACCCGCAAGGCGTGGTCTTCAGCCAGCTGCACGCCATCCAGCTCGCCGACGTCAACGGCGACGGCCTGCCCGACATCGTCACCGGCAAGCGCCGCTGGGCGCACGGTCCCAAGGCCGACGACGATCCCATGGGCGACCCCGTCGTCTACTGGTTCGAACTCAAGCGAGACGGCAAGGGCGGCGCGACGTTCGTCCCGCACCAGGTCGACCGCGACAGCGGCGTCGGCACGCAGTTCTGGACGGGCACGCTGGCCGACAAGGCCAAGCCGGCCATCGTCACCGCCAACAAGCACGGGGTGTTCGTCTTCCGGCAAGAGTGACCGCTCCATGCGCGCCTTGCTTTGCCTGCTGTTCCCGGCCGTCCTGCTCGCCGCCGATCGGCCGCCAAACGTCCTGATCATCCTTGCCGACGACCTCGGCTACGGGGACGTCCGGGCCTACAACCCGACCCGCGGCAAAATCGCTACGCCGCACCTCGACCGCTTGGCGGCGGAGGGGATGCGTTTCACCGATGGGCATTCCTCCTCGGGCGTCTGCTCGCCTTCACGCTACACGCTCCTGACCGGCCGCTACCATTGGCGCACGCGGCTGCAGTCGGGCATCGTCGGCGTCTTCGGCGAGCCCCTGATCGCGCCCGACCGTCTGACGATCGCCAGCTTGGCCAAACGCCAAGGCTACCGGACCGCCGCCATCGGCAAGTGGCACCTAGGCTGGGATTGGCCAATCGCCGAAGGAGACAAGGCCCTCTTCCGCAACTACAAGGAAGGCGAACGCGCGGCGCCTGAAGCCGATCAGGCCACCTGGCGCAAAGTCTTCGCGCAAAAGATCCCGGGCGGACCGACCACGCGCGGCTTCGATACCTACTTCGGGACCGACGTCCCGAATTGGCCGCCGTTCTGCTTCATCGAAAACGACCAAACCGTAGGTGTCCCCGACCAAACCTTGCCCAAAAGTTTGCTAGGGAACAACCAAGCCAGCCTGCCTGGTCCGGCCTTACCTGAATGGAAGCTGGAACGCATCTTGCCCACGCTGACGGAACGGGCCTGCAGCTTCATCCACGAAGCCGCCCGCAAGCCGGAACCGTTCCTGCTCTACCTGCCGCTGACGACTCCGCACACGCCCCTTGCCGTCAATGAGGCGTGGAAAGGCAAGAGCGGCCTAAACAACGCCGCCGCCGACCTCATCATGGAGACGGATGCTGCGGTGGGCCAGGTCCTCGCCGCGCTCGAGAAAAGCGGTGCCGCCGGCAACACGCTCGTGCTGTTCACCAGCGACAACGGCTTCGCCAGCTATGTCGGCGTCAAAGAGCTCGAGCAGCAAGGGCACTTCCCCAGCGGACCGCTCCGTGGCTACAAGTCCATGGTCTACGAAGGCGGGCACCGCGAACCGTTCATCGTCCGCTGGCCCGGCCAAGTGACCGCCGGCTCGACCTGCGAGCAGTTGGTGCACCAGGCCGACCTGCTCGCGACGCTGGCCGAGATCTGGGGTAGCCCGTTGCCGCCAACGGCCGGCGAAGACAGCTTCAGCTTCCTGCCCTTGTTGAAGGGCTCCACGCAACCCACCCGCGACCATGCCGTCAGCTGCGCCGCGGCGGGCACCCCGAGCCTACGGCTCGGGAACTGGAAGTACATCGCGACGCAACCGGCCCAACTTTACGACTTGAGCACCGATTTAGGCGAAACCAAGAATCTCGCCGAAAGCCAAGCGCCCCGCGTCGCAGCCATGAAAGCCCGCTTGGAATCCTTAATCACAGCCGGACGCTCGACGCCCGGCCCTAACCAGAAAAATGACCTCAAGGTCCGACGGTTCCCGGCCACCAGCAAGGACTCCGCCGCGCCCGCCACCAAGTAGACTTTGTTGCTTTCCATGAAAACCCATCACGCCCTCCTCCTCGCGGCCCTCGCGCTCGTCGGCTGCCAACATGAACTCCAGCTGCCGCGGAAGCTGGCGGTCGGTGCCAACCCCGAGAGCGTGACGCGCGGCTTCGAGGGCGACTTGTTCGTGTCCATCATGGGCCCGTCCCGCAAGGCGGGCGACGGCGACGGCAAGGTCGTCCGCGTCCACGACGAACAGGTGACCGACTTCACCACGGGCCTGAACGACCCCAAGGGCATCGTCTTCGCCGGCGGCAAGCTGATCACGGCCGACTTCGACACGGTCTGGCAAATCGACGCCCAGGGCAAGAAGACCGTCCTCGCCGGCCCGAAGAACTTCCCCACCCCGCCCGCCTTCCTCAACGACGTGGAGGTCCTGCCTAACGGCAAAGGCGTGCTGGTGACCGACATGGGCGACGTGGGCGCGATGCGCGACGCCAATGGCCAGCTCTGGGCCCGCAACAGCTCCAAGGCCAAGGAGATCAAGGTCATCGCCCGCGTCTACCAGGTCACGCTCGACGGCAAGGTCACCGAAGTGATCGCGCCCGACGCCCGCATGCTCAACCCGAACGGCGTCGACGTGCTCAAGGACGGACGCATCCGCATCGCCGAGTTCTTCAGCGGCGACGTGCTCGAATGGAACAAGGGCAAGTGGAAGGC
>JBEGRN010000170.1:0-4189 GCA_041180425.1 Verrucomicrobiota bacterium | reverse complement strand
GATCTGGGCGCCGAGGTAGCTCTGGATGGTCGAGATGCCGATCTTGGAGGCGACCTTGACGATGCCCTTGGTGGCGGCCTTCACGTAGTTCTTGCAGGCGGTGTAGTGGTCGACGCCGACCAGCAGGCCCTGCTTGATCATGTCGTCGAGGGTCTCGAACGCCAGGTAAGGGTTGATGCCCGCGCAACCGTAGCCGATGAGCGTGCAGAAGTGGTGCACTTCGCGCGGTTCGCCGGACTCGAGGATGAGGCCGACCTTGGTGCGCTTGCCTTCGCGGATCAGGTAGTGGTGCAGGCCGGCGACGGCGAGCAGGGGCGGGATGGCGGCGTTGTTGCGGTCGACGCCACGGTCGCTCAGGATGATGAGGTTGATGCCGGCGTCGATGTGCAGGCTGGCCTGGCGGCAGACTTCGTCCATGGCCGCTTCCAGGCCCTTGGCGCCGGACTTGGCGTCGAAGAGGGTCGGGATGGTGACGGACTTGAACTGGCCGTGGGCGACGTGGCGGAGCTTGGCGAGTTCCTCGTTGGTGAGGATCGGCGACTGGAGCTCGATCAGGTGGCAGCTGGACGGATTCGGGTCGAGGAGGTTGCGCTCCGGTCCGATCGTGGTGACGGAAGAGGTGACGATTTCCTCGCGGATGCAGTCGATCGGCGGGTTGGTGACCTGCGCGAAGAGCTGCTTGAAGTAGTCGTAGAGGAGCTTCGACTTATTGGAGAGCACCGCGAGCGGGATGTCCGTGCCCATCGAACCGGTGGCTTCGACGCCATCCTTGGCCATCGGGACGAGCAGCTTGCGCTGGTCTTCGAAGGTGTAGCCGAAGGCGAGCTGGCGCTGGACGGTGTTGCTGTGGGCCGGGGCCGGGGTCGTGGGGGCGTCGGCGATGTCGGCGAGCTTGATGAGGTTCTTGTCGAGCCAGTCGCGGTAAGGCTTCTGGGCGGCGATCTGCTGCTTGATCTCTTCGTCGGCGACGATGCGGCCTTCTTCCATGTTCACGAGGAACATGCGGCCCGGCTGGAGGCGGCCCTTGGAGGCGACGTTGGCGGGGTCGATGGGGAGGACGCCGGCTTCGGAGCCCATGATGACGTAGTCATCCTTGGTCACGTAGTAGCGGGAAGGGCGGAGGCCGTTGCGGTCGAGGGTGGCGCCGATCATCGTGCCGTCGGTGAAGACGACGGAAGCGGGGCCGTCCCACGGCTCCATGAGGCAGGAGTTGTATTCGTAGAAGGCCTTCTTCTCCGGGCTCATGGACTCGTGGCCGTTCCAAGGCTCGGGGATCATCATCATCATGGCCTCAGGGAGGGAGCGGCCGCCCATGACGACGAGCTCGAGGACGTTGTCGAACTTGGCGGAGTCGGAACCGTTCGGGTTCACGATCGGCAGGATCTTCGGGAGTTCCTTGCCGAAGAGCGGGCTCGCCAGGAGCGGCTCGCGGGCCTTCATCCAGTTGACGTTGCCGTTGAGGGTGTTGATTTCGCCGTTGTGCGCGATGTAGTGGTACGGGTGCGCGCGTTCCCAGCTGGGGAAGGTGTTGGTCGAGAAGCGCGAGTGGACGAGCGCCAAGGCGGTGTCCATCGACTGGTCGGCGAGGTCGAGGAAGTATTTGCCGACCTGTTCGGGCATCAGCATGCCCTTGTAGATGATGGTGCGGCAGGAGAGGGAACTGGCGTAGTAGAACTGGTCCTTGCCGGTGCCGCGGATCTGGTGGTGGGCCTGCTTGCTCAGGATGAAGAGTTTGCGTTCGAAATCCTGGTCGGTGGCGCAATCGGCCGGGCGTCCGAGGAAGGCCTGGCGGACGACGGGTTCGCTGGAGATCGCGGTCTTGCCGAGGGAGGAGTTGTCGACGGGGACGGTGCGCCAGCCGAGGACGGAGAGGCCGAGGGACTTGGCGAGGTCGGCGAAGGTCGCTTCGGTCGCCGCGCGGATCTTGGCGTCGGGCGAGACGTAGAGCATGCCCACGCCGTAGTGGCCGGGCTTCGGGAGGTTGGCCGGGCCGTGCTTGGCGAAGAAGCCGTGCGGGAGCTGGAGCAGGATGCCCGCGCCGTCGCCCGTATTCACTTCGCAACCACAGGCGCCGCGGTGATCGAGGTTCACCAGGATGGTGAGGGCCTGCTGAATAATGTCGTGGGATCGTTTGCCCTTCATTTGACAGACGAAGCCGACGCCACAGGCGTCGTGTTCGAACTGAGGGTCGTAGAGACCCTGTTTCTCGGGAAGTCCGGGATTATTCATTTCTGGTGTGGGCGAAAGTGAGCGGGACGAGGCGAAAGTGGTAGGAGGATGCTAGGTGCCCTTTGGGAGGTCCGCAGGACGCCTGAATCTAGTGGACATTAATTCCCCTCTGTCAAAGGCAACTTATCGAGCATAATTCCTGCCAAACCCAGCCTGCGGAGTCGTAATAAGCCAAGGTTCGCGACGGCGCGTCCGAATCTGCTGATTTCCTAGGAAAAACAGGCAGTGGCCTTGCCCGAAAGTGCTCGGTTTGCCGAGGAATGTTCGCGATCCGGCCCAGCTGGGCTTGGTCCGTCTCCCTTGACATTGCCGAGGTCCAGCCCGACACCTCTTGCCATGAAAGCCGATAACGACCTCTACCGACAGCTCCGCGAACTCCCCGCGGACCAGCTTTGGGGCGTGGAGGTCCCTAAATTCAACCAAGCCACGGGCAAGGAACGGGCTCGGCAGGTGGCCCTCGTCCGGGCGGTGGGCGTCGTCTTTACCCATTGCAGCGACCCGGCCTTGAAGGCTCAGGTGAAGGCCTGGCTCAAGGGGTTGCTCCAGGATCCGGAGGAAAAGGTCCGTCGCTACGCCATGGCGGCCATCCCCAAGCTGGGGGAGGACGTCGAGGCGGAGCAGAAGATCCTCGCCATCCTGAAGACGAGCACGGTCGACCGCGAAAAGCGGAAGGCGGGGGCGGCTTTGGAGAAGATCGCCGGGGAGGAGACCCTCAAGGCCGTCGGGTCGGGCGCCGCGGGCCTGCCGCTGTCCGAGCAGAAGGTCCGGGCCAACGTCGCCCGCCGCGAAAGCCCGGCGACGATCCGCGTCGACGCCATCCTCGACCGCTACGACACCTTGCGCATCAGCCTGCGCTGTCGGCGTGGCCTCGAGGCCGTCCTGGCCGACGAGGTGCGCGCCAGCGATGCCGCCGGCGGGAAGTTCCGCGTGCTCGAAGTCCGCGGTTGCCACGTCGTGGTCGCGGCCAAGGCCCCGTTCAGCCTGCGTGACCTGTATCAGCTGCGTTGTTTCGATACGATGGGCTTTGGCTTGGGCCGCGTGCGCGACCCCGAAAGCCCCGAGGCCGTCCATGGCTTGGCCAAGCTCATCGGCTCGCCGTTGAGCGAACGACTGATGGGCTCGCTGACCGATGGCTCCTGGCGCTACCGCCTGGCTTTCTCCGGCAGCGAGAACCATGACGATGATGTCGCCCGCGTGGCGGCGGAAGCGTTCAAGGTGAACCCGCGTATCCTGAACGACGCCCGCGAAGCCCCATGGTCGGTAGACGTCTTCCTCGCCCCGTCCGCCGCCTTGGCTGAGCTGCGCCCAAAGGTCTCGCCGGATCCGCGCCTGACCTACCGTAAGGGTGCCATCAACGCCGCCTCGCACCCGCCGCTGGCCGCCTGCTTGGCCCGCTTGGCCGGACGGCAGGCCAACGAGGTGGTGTGGGATCCTTTCTGTGGCTCGGGCCTGGAACTCATTGAGACCGCCTTGCTGGGCGGCGTGAAGCAGGTCATCGGGACCGACCTCAACGAGAAGGCCATCGAGATCGCCAAGGAAAACTGGGCGGCCGCTGGCCTTGAAGGCGTGAAGGGCACGTTCCTTGCGGGCGACTTCCGCGGCTATGCGGAAGTGCCGGCCTTGGCCTCGGGCAAGCTCTCGCTCATCATCTCGAACCCTCCGTTGGGCCGCCGCGTGCGCGTGCCCAACCTGCATGGCCTCTTCGCCGACTTCTTCCGCATTGCTTCCGAGACCCTCCGTCCCGGTGGCCGCGTCATCTTCGTCAACCCGCTGCGGTTGGAAACGAACGACAAGACCATGCGTCGCGAGTACCGCCAGGAAGTCGACCTCGGTGGCTACGATTGCAAGGTCGAGATGTACGTGAAGGTCTAAGCCGAACGCACGGAGCCGGGCTTGCCATCTCTGGGGGCGGGCATTGTCTAAGGGGCATGCGCCTCCCCACGCTTGCCTTGCTGCTGTC
>JBEGRN010000169.1:0-4211 GCA_041180425.1 Verrucomicrobiota bacterium | reverse complement strand
TCGGTGTCGCGCAGCCAGACGATGTTCTTCTGGGCGACGACGATGACGCCGTCCTTGTAGATGCAGAAGCCGGTGATCAGCTCGAGGCCTTCATGGAAGATGACCTTCTGGTCGAAGACGCCGTCCTTCTTGGAAGAAACGAGGACGCTGATCTTGTCGCGGGCCGGGCGGTCGTAGTTACCAGGAGCCAGCACACCACCTTCCTTCCAGGCTTCGGCGTTGAGCGGGCGACGGCCGTTGGGGTATTCGGGCGTCTCGGCGACCCAAAGGCGGCCGCGTTCGTCCCACTGCATGGCGATGGGCTTGTTGATGAGGGGCTCGGTGGCGAGGACGCTCACCTTGAAGCCCGGCTGCATCTTGAACTGGGCGACGGCATCGGCCCCGCGGCGCGGGCCACCCGTCGGGTAGCGGACGTCGTCGAGGTCGGCCTTGGCGCAGAGCTCGTCGGTCGACGGGCGCTTGGCGGCCCAAGCGGCGGCGCGGGCGATGAACGTGCGGAAGCTGACGTGGTCGAGGGTGCCGACCTTGGCGCCGGTCAGGAAGACCGCGGCGCGGTGGTCGTCGGCCTCGAAGGCCCAGAGCTGCGGCTGGATGTCGTAGATGGAAGCGCGGTCGGCGGCCTGGGTCGACTTGCGGCGGTCGTTGGTGACCTTGGGCGTGAAGGCGGAACCGAGGACGAAGATCTTCTCGTTCAGCGCGAGGTCATAGACGGTGTCATCCTGGATGTCGAAGGTGGAGGCGGAGATCGTCAGCGGGTGCGCGTCCGTGCGGATCGTCAGGAGCATGTTGTTCGCGAACTTCTGGCTCTCGCCCGTCCAGGCGCCGCCGAAGACCGCCTTGCCGAACTCGGCGTTGCCCGCGGCGACCGCGCCGTGGACGGCGACCACGCCACCGCCGCGCTTGGCGAAGGCGCCGAGCGCTTGCTGGGCGTCGGCCGAATACGCCGCGAACTTCGACTGGTAGAGCACGACGACGTCGGCCTTGGCCAAGGCGTCCGCCGAGGCGACCGGCGACTGCGCGACCTGCGCGCCCCCTTGGGTCAGGTAAGCGACCGTGCCACGGGTGGCCTGGTCGTTATCGCTGACGACCAAGACGCGCAGCGGGGCGGCCGAAACGAAGGCCGCCGTGAGGAGAAGGAGAAAACGGAACATGGGGTGAGACGGGGAAGGCCCCAAGGTAGACCCCTGCCCCAGCGCCTTCAACCTTTAGCTTCCTTTCCGGGTGCAACCGAACCACCCCCAAATCCACATCATTCCGGCCCGGTTTTCACTTCCCGCGCCCAGCAGCGGCCCCAAGGCGGAACTGGGAAGGCGGGTGACCCGTGCATTTCTTGAAAGCCGCCGCGAAACTGTTGCCGTTGGCGAAGCCGACCCGACGGGCCACCTCGGTGAGCTTTTCATCGGTCTCGGAGATCAAGCGGACGGCCTGCTGGATGCGCAGGTGCGTCAGGTGGCTCATCGGGGTGCGTCCGATCTCACGGAGGCACAGCCGACGGAGGTGCTCGAAGCTCAGGTGCGATTCGCGCACCAAGGCCTTGGCATCCCACGCATAGTCCAGGCGCTGGTTCACCGTCTCCCAGAGCCGCTGCACGCGCTCATCGCCCCGGAAACTGCCGGCGAAGGCCTTCACGTAATCGTAGATGAGTTCGACCCACTGGTAATTGCGGCGCGAGAGCCCCTCCCCTTGCAGCTCCGCCCGTAGGCCGAGGATGGCGGCCTGCAACGGCGCCCCGTTGAACGCCGCCTGCACCGGCGAGCTCGCCCGGAAAATCGTCCGCGACTTCACGCCACTGCCGAAGCGCACCCAGCAGAACTCCCAACGCTTGCTCCGGCCGATGCGGAAGGAGTTCTGGATGCCCGACGGCAGGAGGCAGGCTTGGCCGGCCGCGAGCTTGCGCCAACGCCCGTCGACGAAGACCTCGCCCTGCCCAGACAGGCAGGCCATGAAGAACGCCCCGCTCTGCTGTCGCCGCACGATCGCATAAGGCGGTAGCATTTCAGCCGTCCCAACGTGCGTGATCTCGAAATGCGACAGCTCCGCGCAACGCACCGACTCCCGCACCCAAGGACGCGGGTCGCGCACCTCGGCGCTGACGACCGACTGCCGCTGGGACCGCGGGTTCTCGATGTCCGTTTCAAGGTGACGGAGTTGCGTCTCAAAAGGGGTATTTGATTGGCGGTCAGGCACCACACCCCTTGAATAGGCCCCGGTCGACCGTGGGGCAACCCATTCCTGCCGACCCCCGCCGAACACACATTTCACCCTCCCAACACTGATCACACCTATGCCCAACCCCTGGACCGGAAAAGGAAACCCTTACACCCGCACCGAAGTCATCGAGCGCCTCCGCGACACGATGTCCAAGGGCAAGGCGATCATCGCCGCCGGCGCCGGCACCGGCATCAGCGCGAAGTTCATCGAACGCGGCGGCGCCGACCTCGTCATTGTCTACAACTCCGGCCGCTTCCGCATGGCCGGCCACGGCTCGACCGCCGGCATGATGGCCTACGGTGACGCCAACGCCGTCGCCATGGAGATCGGCGAATACGAAGTCCTCCCCGTCGTCGAAGAGATCCCCGTCATCTGCGGCGTCCACGCCACCGACCCGCGCCGCCGCATGTGGCATTGGCTCGGCAAGGTGAAGGACATGGGCTTCTCCGGCATCAACAACTTCCCGACGCACACCATCATCGACGGCAAGTTCCGCCAGATCCTCGAGGAGACCGGCATGAGCGTGAAGAAGGAGTTCGAGACCGTCGCCCTCGCCCGCAAGATGGAGATGTTCACCATCGTCTACGTCGGTTCCCCCGAGGAATCGAAGGCCATGGCCGAAGCCGGCGCCGACGTCATCATCGCCCACGTGGGCACCACGGTCGGCGGTTCCATCGGCGTGACCAACGCCACGATGAGCCTGCCGGAAGCCGCCAAGATCACCCAGGGCATCATCGACGCCGCCAAGTCCGTCCGCAAGGACCTCATCTTCCTCAGCCACGGCGGTCCGATCAACACGCCCGAGGACGCCGCCTTCATCAACGAGCACACCGACACCGATGGGTTCGTCGGCGCCTCGAGCCTGGAGCGCATGGCGGTCGAGCAGTCGCTCACCGACCTGACCAAGCGCTTCAAGCAGATCCCGGTGAAGCGTAAGCACTTCTAAGCCTCCCCGCCATGGCCACGATCGCAGTACTCGGCACCCTCGATTCCAAGGGTGAGGAACACGCTTTTGTCGCCGGGCTCATCGCCGCCCGCGGCCACCGCCCCCTGCTGATCGACGTCGGCACGGGCGGTCCCGCGACGGTCGTGCCGGACATCACCCGCGAGCAGGTCGCCACCGCGGCCGGGATCGACCTCGCCGCGCTGCTGGCCCGCAAGGACCGCGGCGAATGCGTGGTCGCCATGACCAAGGCCGCGCCCGTGATGCTGGCGCAGCTGGCTTCCGCCGGCCGCATCCAAGGCGTCATCTCCCTTGGCGGCGGGGGCGGCACCGCCATCGGCACGGCCGCCATGCGCGCCCTGCCCCTCGGCTTCCCCAAGCTGATGGTGTCGACGCTCGCCGCCGGCAACGTCGCCCCCTACCTCGGCACGAAGGACATCACCATGATGCCCAGCATCGCCGACGTGGCCGGGCTCAACCGCCTCTCGCGCACGATCTTCACCCGGGCTGCGGGCGCCATCTGCGGCATGGTCGAAGCCGAGCCCGTCATCGACTCCGCCCGTCCGCTGGTCGTGGCCAGCATGTTCGGCAACACCACGGCCTGCGTCACCGAGGCCAAGAAGGTTCTCGAGGCCGCAGGCTATGAAGTGCTCGTCTTCGCCGCCACCGGCGCAGGCGGCCGCATCATGGAGTCGGTCATCGAAAGCGGCATCGTCGCAGGCGTGCTCGACCTCACGACGACCGAATGGGCCGATGAACTCGTCGGCGGCGTGCTCAACGCGGGCCCCGAACGCATGGACGCCGCCGCCAAGGCCCAGGTGCCCGTCGTGGTCGGCCCAGGCTGCCTCGACATGGTCAACTTCGGCGAACAGGCCTCGGTGCCGGCCAAGTTCGCCGGCCGAACGTTCTATATCCACAACCCGCAGGTGACGCTCATGCGCACCACGGCGGCGGAATGCGCGGAGCTCGGCCGAATCGTGGCGGAAAAGTCCAACGCCTACACCGCCGGGGCCGTCATCATGGTCCCGACCAAGGCCATCAGCGTCATCAGCGCCGA
>JBEGRN010000168.1:0-4642 GCA_041180425.1 Verrucomicrobiota bacterium | reverse complement strand
GTCGGGACGCGGCCGGCCGTCCCCATCCAAGGCATGGAAGAGTCGCTCGGTCAGCCGATCCATTGGGTGGAGTCCTCCCAGTCGGTGCGCTGGGCGGATTTGGGCCTAGTGGTGCCGAAGGTCTTTTTCCAAGCGGGTTGGTCGTGTCCCGCCTTCAACGCTCTGGGCGATGAAGTCCGCGCCGCGGGCGGCAAGGTCTGCCTGCTGATGGATAACGACTGGCGCGGCGACCTGCGTCAGCGGCTCGGCGGGCCTTGGTTCCGTCTGATGATGCGCCGGCGGTTCGCCGCCGTCATGGTCCCCGGGATTTCCGGCCGACGTTTGGCGCGTTGGTATGGCTTCGCGGATGCCGAGATCTTCGAAGGCCTCTATGGGGCCGACCCTGCGGTCTTCTTCGACGGCCCGCCGTTGGCCGAGCGGCCGAAGCCGGCGTTCCAAGCGGTCGCCGACCGCCTCCCTGATTGGGAACTACATCTTTATGGAAGCGGGCCGCTCCAGGGCGCGATCCCGTCGCACCCGCGGATCCGCGTGCACGGTTTCGTGCAGCCGGCCGAGCTAGGGGCGCTTTACCGTGAGGCCCGCATCTTCGCCTTGCCGAGCCGCCGCGAAGCGTGGGGCCTAGTGGTCCATGAGGCTGCCCTGTCGGGCTGCCAGCTTCTGTTGTCCGACGCCATCGGCGCCCGGCACGATTTCGCCGACCTGAAGAACGCCGCGGAGTTCCCGGCCGGCGACCACGCGTCGCTCGCCCAGGCCATGCTGAACTTGGCGTCGGCGGAGGGCTACGCCCTGGCCCGCGCGCAGGCGGAATCGCGAGTCTTGGCGGCCACGCACGGCCCGGCGGTCTTCGCCGAGCGCGTCGGCGCCGTGGTCTCAAAACTTTCCTGAACTCGATGCGTTACCTCGTCACCGGCGCCGCCGGCTTCCTCGGCTATCACCTCTCCGCCCGCCTGCTGCGCGATGGGCATCAGGTGATTGGCTTGGACAATTTCCATTCCGGCACCGAGGCCAACGTCCAAGCACTCTCGGCCCATGCGGGGTTCCGCTTCGTCAGGCATGACGTCACCAGCCCTTATGACCATGCCGTCGATGTGGTCTGCAACCTGGCCTGCCCGGCTTCGCCGCCGCATTACCAGAAAGATCCGGTCTACACGGCGAAGATCGCTTTCCTTGGGACGTTGCATGCCTTGGAGAACGCGGAGCGTCATGGCGCCAAGCTCCTGCAGGCCTCGACTTCGGAGATCTACGGCGACCCCTTGGTCCACCCGCAGCCCGAGACCTACCTCGGGAACGTGAATTCGGTCGGTCCCCGCGCCTGCTATGACGAAGGCAAACGCTTGGCAGAAACGCTCTGCGCGGATTTCCAGCGCTTGGGCCGGGCGGATGCCCGTTTGGTCCGCATCTTCAACACTTATGGGCCGAACATGCGCCTCGATGACGGCCGCGTGGTGACGAACTTTCTCCTGCAGGCGTTGCGGGGCGAAGCGTTGACGGTTTACGGCGATGGCAGCCAGACGCGGTCCTTCTGCTATGTCGACGATCTGGTCGAAGGCTTCGTGCGGGTGTTGGCCGCGCCGGCCAACCTCGGGCCGGTCAACCTCGGGAACCCTCAGGAATTCACTATGCTCGAGCTCGCCCAAGCGGTACAGGCGGAAGTGGGCTCATCCGTCCCGATCCGCCACCTGCCGTTGCCCGTCGACGACCCCAAGCAGCGTTGCCCGGACATCACCAAGGCGCGCACCCATCTGCAGTGGCAGCCGACCATCGCCTTGGCTGAAGGCCTGCGCCGGACCGCCGCCTACATCCGCCCTCTCTGCCAACGCTAAGACCATGTCGCTCCGTCCTAAAAACATCGTGTGCATCGGCGCCGGCTACGTCGGTGGCCCGACCATGGCGGTGATCGCCGACCGTTGTCCCGACATACAAGTCACGGTCCTCGACCTCAATGCCGAGCGGATCGCCGCGTGGAACGGCCCGAACCTCCCGGTCTTCGAGCCGGGCTTGTTGCCAGTCGTGGAACGAGCCCGTGGCCGTAACCTGCGATTCCTCCCGCAAGCCGATGGTTGGCGCGCCTTGGCGGAGGCAGACCTCGTGTTCATCTCGGTGCAGACGCCGACCAAGACCACTGGGGCAGGCGCCGGCAAGGCTTCCGACCTGCAGTATGTCGAAGCGTGCGCCCGTTTCATCGCCGAGCACGCGCGGGGCCACACGATCGTCGTCGAAAAATCCACGATGCCGGTCCGCGCCGCGGAAACCATTCAGCAGATCTTGGCCGAAAACCGCGCCGGCGCGACCTTCGCGGTCCTGTCCAATCCGGAGTTCCTGGCCGAAGGCACGGCCATCCGCGACTTGGAGCAGCCGGACCGCGTGCTCATCGGAGGGCAAGACCCGGCAGCCGTGCAGGCGCTGCAAGCGGTCTATGCCTCCTGGGTGCCGCCGGAGAAGATCCTCACCACCGGCTTGTGGTCAGCCGAGCTCTCCAAGTTGGCCGCCAATGCATTTTTGGCCCAACGCGTATCGTCCATCAACTCCCTCTCGGCCCTCTGCGAGCGCACCGGTGCCGAAGTCTCCGAGGTCGCCGCCGTCGTCGGGACGGATTCTCGCATTGGCCCTAAGTTCCTGCAGGCTTCGGTAGGCTTCGGAGGTTCTTGCTTCCAGAAGGACCTGCTCTCCTTGGTCTACCTCTGCGAGCACCATGGTTTGCCCGAGGTCGCCGCCTATTGGCAGGGCGTCATCGAGATCAACGATTGGCAGAAGCGTCGCTTCGCCGACGAGATTCGCCGGGCCGCCGTCAATGGCCGCGTCGCCATCCTCGGCCTGGCCTTCAAGAAGGACACCAACGATTTCCGCGAGTCCGCGGCGCTCGGGGTCTGCCGCGCGTTGCTGGCGGCCGGACTGGAAGTCGTAGCCTATGACCCTCGCGTCGATGGGGTGCGCTTCGCCGCCGAGTTGGGCAACCCCGCAAGGTTCACGACGGTGCCAGCGGTTGCCCAAGCCCTCGCGGGCGCCGGCGCCGCGGCTGTCCTCACGGAGTGGGACGAATTCCGGCGGGTCGCTTGGGGTGAGAGCCAACTCGCCCGTGGCGCCACGGTCTTGGATGGGCGTGCGGTCGTCGACCGAGTGGCCATCCAGCAGGCCGGCTACCGCGTGCAGACTATTGGTTCTGCCGCCCGTTAAGGCACGGCCCTGTTAGTCGCCGCATCTTCAGCCGCACGGAGTGCGGCTTTTTTTGTGCCTACTGGCCGTCGCCCATGAACTCCTCCATCGTCGCGGCGTTGGTCGAGTTCACGTTGCGACGACCGAAGACTACGAAGAAGGTCTTCACGACGATCCGGAGGTCGAGCCACAGGCTCTGGTTCTGGACATACCAGACATCGAGGGCAAACTTCTCGTCCCAGGACAGGGCGTTGCGACCGTTGACCTGGGCCCAGCCGGTGACGCCGGGTTTCACTTCCATGCGCTGCGCCTGGAAGGCATTGTAGCGAGTCAGGTAGCGCATGAGCAACGGGCGCGGACCGACGACGCTCATGTCGCCGACGAGGACGTTCCACATCTGCGGGAATTCATCGAGCGTAGTCGAGCGAAGGAACTTGCCGAACGCGGTCAGGCGGACCTCATCCGGCAAAAGATTGCCGGACGCGTCGACGCCATCGGTCATCGTCCGGAACTTCACGACCTTGAATGGCTTCCCGTGACGCCCGGGCCGTTCCTGCAGAAAGAGGACCGGCGAGCCCAGTTTGATGCGGACCAGCACCGCCACGAAAGCCAGCAAGGGGCTGAAGACGAGGAGCCAGCCGAGCGAGAAGCAGATATCGAAGACGCGTTTGACCATGGTCAGCGGCGCGGCGTGAGCACCGCGGTTTCCAGGGAGATTAACTGGAGCCCGCCTTCAAAGACGATGGCAAACTCGACTTCGGTCGCGCCGCGCGGGGCGGGCAAAAGCAGGCGACCAGTCGCCGTCGTGCAACGCACCGTGCGAGTCAGGGGCTTGCCGCTGCCCTTGAACGTCAGCGTGAGCCGGACTTCGCGCGGCGGGAGGTTGTCCGCGACCTGCACGGATAGCTGGACGAATTGGCCTTCCGCGATGGGCTGGGTGCGGGCGAGGGTGCCTGCGTCCCGCGTGACCTGGAGGAGGCCGCGGTTCGCCGAGACGACGCTGAACTGTTGGTTCGCGCGGTGGAACTGCCACGTGTCGAACAAGGCTTCCGCGGTCGCCGGACGCGAGGTCACCACGGCTTCGTCGGCATGCTGGAGCCAGTAGTTATCCAGCACGCTAAGCCCGGTCTGGTCGGTGAGCGTCAACGTCGTCAGGGCCTCGCGCAGGTTGGACTGCGTAAAGGCCAGTGCGCAGAAATCCTGTCGCGGGTCGGTCGGGATGAATTCCAACCAGTGGACCGGCAGCCCATAGGCGCCCCACGCGAGGTTGAAGCGCTGTTGCTGGGCTTGGAAAGCCGCCTCTGCTTTGATGAGACGCTGGAGCGCGGCGAGGGCTTGGGGCCCCGTCGACGCCTTGCCGGCCCGCGCGATGTGCACCTCGCGGAATTGCCGCGAGAGTTCCCAGGCGTCGGCGAACTGCTGGAAGCGCCAGCGTTGGTTCTGGAGGCGGAACGTGAGCTTGTCGTTCTCGGATAAGGCAGCCCGGGCT
>JBEGRN010000167.1:0-4231 GCA_041180425.1 Verrucomicrobiota bacterium | reverse complement strand
AAGGGTTCTTCAAGATCGGCGAGATCCATTTCACGTTGACCGGCTTCCTCCGCGAAGGGCTGGAGCACGTCATCCCCGCCGGCTGGGACCATTGCCTCTTCATGCTGGCGATGATGCTGGCGGCCGTGAGCGTGGGCGAAGCGTTGAAGCGCTCGCTCGTCTTCACGTTGGGGCATGCCATCACGCTCACGCTCGTGGTCTCCGGCACCTTGCCGCCCGTCGGTGGCTGGATCGAGCCAGTCATCGCGGCGACCATCGCCCTCGGCGGTTACTTGGCCTACCGAGAACAAAAGGCCCCCCAGGCCTTGCTCGGGGTGTCTTTGGCCTTCGGCCTGATCCATGGCTTAGGCTTCGCCGCGGCGGCCGCGGAACGCTTCCAGGACCTCGCTCCCGCTGACCTCGGTAAGCTGATCGTAGGCTTCAACCTGGGCGTCGAAACCGCACAGGTCAGCATCATCTTGGCCACGGCCGCCCTCCTCTGGGCCGCGACCAAAGCAGGCCTTGAGACCGTCCGCCTACGGCGCACCTTAGGCTTACTCATCGCCCTGGCCGGAGCCGCCATCATGGCGACGCGAGTCTGGGGACTGCTCGTCGCTTAATTGCCGACGCGGCCAACCGGGCGCTTGGCTTCGTCCATACGCTGACGCTCGGCCGTCGCAAACGCCTTGAGTTGCGCGACGATGTCGGGATGTGCCGCGCTCACGTCGGTGCGTTCGCCGGCATCGGTCTCGAGGTCATAGAGCGCCCACTCGACCTTACCTTGCTTGTAGGCGGCCGGCTTACCGTCCACCGCGGCCGGCACGAGGTTCTCATAGCTGCGATAGGTGTGAGGCAGGTGCAGCTTCCATTGACCGACGCGGACGGCTTCAAGTTTATCTCCGTAGTAATAGGCGAAGTTCTCGCGAGCCTTGGCGGACAAGCCTTTGACCACGGGCAAGAACGACTGGCCGTCGATCGGGAGCACCGGCTGGGTGGCGCCGCAGGCTTCGACCAAGGTCGGCAAGATGTCCAGATTGCCGGCCAGCGCCGAGGTCACCTTGCCCGCCGGCACCACGCCCGGCCAGCGGATGATGAAAGGCACGCGCACGCCGCCTTCCCAAGTCGTCCCTTTGCCCTCACGGAACGGGCCGGCCGAACCCGCATGCCGTCCGAAATTCAGCCAAGGGCCGTTATCGCTGGTGAAGATGACGATGGTATCTTGTTCGACGCCGGTATCGCGCAGGGCCTCCAGGACGTCCCCGATCTTATCGTCGATGTCGGCCATCGTGTCCGCATATGGCGAAGCGCCTTTGCCTTTGAATTCCGCGGTGGTGCCCAGCGGGGTGTGCGGCATCGAGGTGGCGAGGTAGAGGAAGAAGGGCTTCCCTTTGCCGGCGTTCTGGCGAATGAAACGGACCGCGCGGTAGCCCTGCACGGTCGTCAAGGCATCCATGTCGGTCCAATCCTTCACCGTGCCGAAAGCCACGCCATCGGCCAACCAAGGCAACGCCGGGTAGTTCTTGGTCACATCGCCCGGCACATAGCCGTTCGGCCACATGTCGTTCGAGTAAGGCAGGACCAACGATTCATCAAAACCATGCGCCGGCGGCAGGAACTTCGGATGGTCACCTAAATGCCACTTGCCCACGATGCCGGTATGATACCCCGCATTGCGCAAGAGCGTCGCCAACGACTGCTCCGTCGGGCTGAAGCCGGCCTTGGCGTTCGGCGGCAAGGCCGTGCCACCTAAGCCTAAGCGGTTAGGATAGCACCCCGAGAGCAACGCGCAGCGGGACGACGTGCAGACGGCCTGCGTCGCATAGAAGCTGGTGAAGCGCATGCCCTCTTTCGCCAGGCGATCGATGTTGGGCGTCACGTTCTGCTTCGACCCATAGCATGCCGGATCCGCCCACCCCATGTCGTCGGACATGATGAGCACGACGTTCGGCTGGGCGCCGAAGAGAACTGCGCACAGGAGCATGCACAAGGTTGGGGTGAACCTCATAGCAGTTGTTTAGGGAATGCGGGCCCCCGTGCCAAGCCCTCATTCGGCGACCGGTTAAACCTGCAGGCCGAGGTCCTTGCAGACCTGCGGATGCTTGCGCGCCTTGGCCTTGAACTCGTCGACCGAGAAATCAGCCACGATGAAGTCGCCGTAGCGCAAGGACGGGCACTTCGACTGCCCGGTCAGCGAGACCAGCTGGCGCATCTGGTGCATGTCCGCGATAACGTCGCGCACGTCGAGCTGGACGCCCTGTGCGGCGAAGAACTCCAAGGCCTGCGTGCACCAAGGGCACCCGGGCTTGACGTAAAGGATCGGCAAAGGCTGCGGCATGAGGTCACGCAACCCGAGCCCACGCCCGATGGCAAGCCACCCTTCCATTTCCTGCCATGGCGTTGACAGCCTACAGGCCGAAGGGCAAAAACCATCACCTTCCCATGGAAACCATCCACGGCGCCCCCAGCTACACGCTCCGCACCCCTCAGGTCGAACTGGCCATCACCCAGACCGCCGGCCACCTCGGTCCGGTGACCTTCCGCCTGCCGGGCCTCAATGCTTCGCCCTACTCCCTTTCGCCGTGGCAGCCCCATGAGATCGACCAGAAGCTGCCGAACCTCCTGACCTACCTCCGAGGAGACTTCATGTGCCTACCGTTCGGCGGCCAAGAAAACGGCCCGCCCCACGGCGACACCGCCAATGCGCGCTGGGAATTCCAGAATCAGACGAGCCACACCCTGGTGCTCCGCCAGAAAGGCACCGACACCGGCGCGACCGTCACCAAGACCATGTCCCTCGTCGAAGGCCACCATGCCATCTACGCGGAACACGTCATCGCTCAGTTGGAAGGCCGCTGGAACTACGGCAACCACCCGATCCTCGACCTCTCCGCCGTCCCCGCGGGCACTGCGCGCATCGCCACGAGCCCGTTCCGACTGGGCTCCGTCTACCACGCCGAGTTCTCCAACCCCGCCGCGGGTGAGTCCGGCATCCTTAAGCCGAACGCACGCTTCAGCGACCTGCGCAGCGTGGCTTGTAAGGACGGCACCACGACGGACCTTACGCGCTACCCTGCCCGCGCTGGCAACGACGACTTGATCATGCTCGTCAACGCGCCCGCCACGGAGGCGCAGCCTTTCGCATGGACGGCGGTCACCTTCCCGGAGGGCTACGTTTGGTATCAGCTCAAGAACGTCGCCGACTTCCCCTGCACGCTCTTCTGGCTCTCCAATGGTGGTCGCCCCGGACACCCCTGGGAACAGCGCCACCTCGGTCGCCTTGGCCTCGAGGAAGTCTGCTCGCACTTCTGCGACGGCGTGGACATCGCCCGGGAAGACCGCCTAGCCGCCGACGGCGTCCCCACCTCCCGGGCCTTCCGCAAGGACCAGCCCGTCCGCCTCCCCATCATCCAGGCCGCCGCGGCGGTCGGCCCCGGCTTCGGCCAGGTCCAGTCCATCACCCCCGCTGGCCCCGAGTCCGTGCGGATTTTGGGCGAAAACGGCCAAGCCGTGACGGTCCCGCTTAATTGGAACTATTTGAAGCGCTGAAACCGCCTGCGACTAATACTTGTCCACCCCCACGGACTCCCCTAAATCGTACCTCCCCTCCCTTTCCCCCAACCTCATGTCTCAAGCTCCTAAGACCACCCACGACCTGACCACGAAGAAGGCCAAAGTCGCCTCCCTCGTCGAAAAGGAAATCGCCCGCACCGGCGGCCTGCTCCGCCTCGCCCCTTGCTGGGTGCCGCGCTCCTTCCTCCAGCCCGGCAAGCGCCTCAAGCTCCACCCGGATGACCTCTACGCCTTCGGCCTGAGCCGCGGCGGCATCGACGAGCGCTGGTTCGCTTCCACCACCGAAGCCGCCAACGACAACCGCACGCCCGACGAAGGCCTGTCCTACGTCGTCATCGGCGACACGCGCTTCACCCTGAAGCAGGCCGTCGCCGAGTGCGGCGCCGCCCTCATCGGTTCCAAGATCTGGAGCAAGTACAAGAAGTGGCCCGTCTACTCCAAGTTCTTCGACAACATGGGTCCGATCCCGCACCACATGCACCAGAACGCCAAGCAGGCCAAGCTGCTCGGCCTCGAAGGCAAGCCGGAGTCCTACTACTTCCCGCCGCAGCACAACAACGTCGGCAACAACTTCCCCTACACGTTCATGGGCTTCGAGCCCGGCACGACCAAGGC
This sequence comes from Verrucomicrobiota bacterium, assembly GCA_041180425.1. Taxonomy (GTDB): domain Bacteria; phylum Verrucomicrobiota; class Verrucomicrobiia; order Opitutales; family UBA953; genus UBA953. Next base: position 67 of record JBEGRN010000167.1, on the reverse strand, counting down.
CCAGGTCCGCGAGTGCATCGCCAACTGGCACAAGGGCGACAACAAGATCCTCGCCCTCTCCAAGGCC
>JBEGRN010000166.1:0-6941 GCA_041180425.1 Verrucomicrobiota bacterium | reverse complement strand
CAAGTCCTTCGGCCTGACCTCCGCGCAGTTCGCCGACCGCCTCCTCGAGGAAGAACTGATGGCCGTCGTCCCTGGTTCCGCATTCGGCTCCGAAGGCTATATCCGCCTCAGCTACGCGACCTCCGACCAGGTCATCGCCCAGGGCCTCGAGCGCCTCGCCCGCTTCTGCGCCAAGCTGAAAAAGTAATTATAAAAGGTGACACGTGGGTAAGGTGACACGTGGGCACGGGGAAGTTGATGGGGATGAGGGGAAGCGGTTACTCGCTCTCATCCTCTCTTCTTTTGCGCATCTTGATGGTGCCACCCAACAGACGTGCGACTTCGTCCAGTTGGGTTGCTAATTGCTCGCTGGTTGGCCGGCCGATGAGTCCCACGGCTTCCGCGATGTAGAGCTGGGTTTCGAGTTCGGCTAGCGAGCCTCTGGCGATGAGGAGGAATCTCAGGGCGTCCTTGTTGGTTCCGCGCTCATCCCCCTCCGCTATGTTCGATGGGATGGAAATCGCTGATCGCACGATCTGTTCGGATAGCCCCCTGTGCCGATCAAAGGGGGCGGACATGCAGAGGCGGTAGACGCCTATGGCAAGGCCGCGCGATTTCTGCCAAACGATCAGGTCGCGATACGAGTTCACTTTGCCTAGAGGTCTTGGGGTGCGCATCGCCCAATACGGTATGTCTACGCTTCGTCCGCGCACCTCTTGCGACGCCCATTTACTGCCTATCCATTAACGAGGTGTTGCTATGCCAGCATCCCCCATGCCCACGTGTCACCGTGCCCACGTGTCCCCTATGATTATGCTGGCTCCACCAAGATGCATGCCCGATGCGGGCGGCGGCGGCGAGGAAGAGGTCGGGGTGCGGCTTGGAACGCGCGGCGTCTTCGGCCGTGATGATGGCGTCGAAGAGGTGCGTGATGGCGATCCGGTTGAGCGTCGTGTGCACGTGCGCCTTACGGCCGGCGGAGGCGACGGCGGTCTTGTGGCCGAGCCCACGGACGTGGTGCACGATGTTCACGACCTCGGGGCGGGCGGTGACGTCCTTCTCGAGGTGCTCCTCGAGGAAGTCATGCCCGTCGGCCAGGAGCCGCTCGACGTCCAGGTCGAAGCCGTATTCCGCCTTGAGGCGTTTGCAGGTGTCGACGGCGGACATCCCACCCATCGAGCAGAACAGCGGCCAAGGGAAGTCGAACGGCCGGCCCAGCTGCTTGCTGATGATGTGCGTCCAGCTGCGGTGATGAATCCACATCGACGCCGCGAGGGTGCCGTCGCAGTCGAAGATCCAGCCTCGGCGGGAGAGCAGGGCGGGGTCGAACGGGTGCATGCCGGACATCGGCTTAGCGGAAGCCTCCGCCGGGGAAACCGCCGCCAGGGAAGCCGCCGCGGCCGCCGCCCCGGCGCATGAGTTCCTTGCCCTTGCCGCCCTTCATCATGCGCATCATCTCGCGCATCTGGGAGAACTGCTTGATGAGTGCGTTGACGTCGCTGACCTGCGTGCCGGAGCCCTTGGCGATGCGCGCGCGGCGCGAGGCGTTGAGGATGTCGGGCTTGCGGCGCTCCTTGAGCGTCATCGACAGGATGATGGCCTCGGTCTTGCCCAGCATCTTCTCCTCGCGGGCGCCGACCTGCACGTTGCCCATGCCCGGCATCATCTTCATGATGTCGCCGAGGGGGCCCATCTTCTTCATCTGCGCCATCTGCGCGAGGAAGTCCTCGAGGTCGAAGTCGGCCTTCTTCATCTTCTCGGCCAAGCGTTCGGCTTCCTTCTGGTCGACGACCTCCTGGGCCTTTTCGACGAGCGAGACGACGTCGCCCATGGGACTTCTCGCCCGTGCCCATGTAGCGGATCGGGACGCCGGTCACGGTCTTCATCGACAGGGCCGCGCCGCCGCGGGCGTCGCCGTCGAGCTTGGTCAGGATGATGCCGGTGAGGGGCGTGGTTTCGTGGAACTTGGCGGCCACGTCGACCGCCTGTTGGCCGAGGGCGGCGTCGGCGACGAGGAAGACCTCGTGCGGTTGGAAGGCTTCGCGGACGCGACGCACTTCGTCCATCAGCTCGCCGTCGATCTGCAGGCGGCCGGCCGTGTCGACGATGACGACGTCGGAGCCGGCGGCTTCGGCGTCCTTGACCAGGCGTCCGACCATGGCGGCGACGTCGGTGGCGGCGCGGTCGGCGCGGAAATCAAAGCCTTCCTGCTTGGCCAGCGTCTCGAGCTGGTCGATGGCGGCGGGACGACGCAAGTCGGCGGCGACGAGGGAGGGCTTGCGGACGCCTTCCTTCTTCACGAGGTGCTTGGCGAGCTTGGCGGCGCTGGTGGTCTTGCCCGAGCCTTGGAGGCCGACGAGCAGGACGCGCAGGGGGCGGGTGGGGGCAAGCGGGCGCGCGCCTTCGCCGAGGAGCTTGGTGAGTTCGTCCGAGACGACCTTGACGGCCATCTGGCCCGGGTTGACGGATTCGACGACCGCGGTGCCGAGGCAGGCGACCTTGAGCGATGTTCTCCTCGGTGAGCTTGGAGAGCCCTCGGAGGTCGCGGAGGGCCTTGGTCAGTTTCTCGGTAAGGTTGGCGAACACGGGAAGGGGAGGAGAAAGGAATCAGGCTCGAAAGGCAAGAGGGAGCAGGGGTCGGGCAGGCAGTTCGTGCCCGTTAATCCCAACAGAAAAGGGCATCAGCCTTAGCCGATACCCTTTTTCATTGGTCGTGGGTCCATGCGGCGGACCCCTCCCTTGGAACGGTTATTCCAGTTCCTTGATGGTCAGGTTCTTGAACCAGCAAGGGTCGCCGTGCTCGGTCAGCATCAGCTTGCCCTTGCCGGGCGCGAAGCCGACCTTCTTGGCGAACTTGCTCTTGGCGAAGGCGGCCTTCCATTCGTCGGATTTGGTGTCGACCGAGGCGCAGAGCTTGCCGTTGAGGAAGTGTTCGATCTTGCCGTCCTTCACGACGACGCGGCTGTGGTTCCATTCGCCGATGGGCTTGAGGACCTTGTCCTTGGCGGAGTCGATGAGGTCATAGACGCTGCCGGAATTGTGCGAGCCGCCGCGCTTGCCGTCGGGGTGCTTGTCGTCGTCGATCATCTGGTACTCGATGCCGAGCCATTCGCCCTTACCCTTGGCGTCCTTGATGCTGGCGACCCAGTACTTGATGCCGTTGTTGCCCGCGTCGGCGAGCTTCCAGTCCCATTCCATCTCGAAGCTGGCGTATTCCTTCTTGGAGATGAGGAAGCTGGTGCCCTTGGTCGGGGTGAGGTGGATGACGCCGCCTTCTTCGGTCGTCCAGCCAGCACCGGGCTTACCGCCGTTGGCGTCGGTGAAGTCTTCGAGGGTGAGCTTGACGGGGTCGGCTGCGTAAGCGGTGCCGACGGCGAGGAGCGCGAGGAGGAGGGTCTTCATGGGGATTACCCTCTACCTTGGGGGAATCCTCGTCCTAGGAAAGACTCTTTTGAGGGCTTGGGCTTAGCCCAACTTGAGGCGTAACCCGTCGTAACACAGGCCGACCTTGGGGAACTCCTTAGCCAGCGACTCCGTGTAGGTGGCATAGTCGATCTGGTAGGTCATGTGCGTGATGTAGGCCTGCTTGGCGCGGATCTCGCCGGCGACCTCGCAAGCCTTGCCGATGGTCATATGCGTCGGGTGGAAGTTGGGCCGTAGGCCATCCAGGATGGCGAGGTCGCAATCCAAGGCTAGGTTCACCGCCGGGGTCGGGACGGTCTTACAGTCGGTGTAGTAGACGAACTTCGTGCCCGTGGAGGGTTCCTCGAAGATCAGGCCGAGGGTCGGTTCGGAGCCATGCGGCAGGAGGATTGAGCGCACCACGCCGCCTCCCGGCAACATGAGTTCGGCGGGCATGCGATGGAGGTCGAGCGCGATGTAGCCCGGCGAGGCCGCTTCGCCGATGGCGTAAGGGTAGATCGTCTCGACGCGCTTGAGGCCTTGCTCGGTGCTGTAGACCGGGATCGCGGCGCCGCCGTTATTCGTGCAATACTGGCGGAGGTCGTCCATGCCCAGGACATGGTCGGCATGGCCGTGGGTCAGGATGAACGTATCAACCGCGGGGACCTTGTTCTGCAGGCACTGCAGACGGAACTCCGGGGCTGCGTCCACTTGGACGTGGTGGCCTTCGATGACGACATGGATGCTCGTGCGTGAACGCCAGTTCTTGGGGTTGGTCTGGTCCAAACCTGGGTTGTCATGCGCGACCAAGGGGACCCCTTGGGAAGTGCCGCAGCCCATGACGATGATTTCCATGGGCCGATAGAGCCCAAGAATCGCCGAAAAGCAAAACAGATAGGGGAAAGACTGAGAACGAAGAGTACAGATTACAGAGTACAGAGGACGGAGGCGGGTTAAGGAAGAATCCAAGAAGCCTTCTTCTCGCACCCCGGCCGTTCTCTGCCTCTAGGTAGGGTCGGGACGGCGTCACGACCTGCCTGCCTCTCGTGGGCAACGCTCGCGGGTGGGGGCAAGGCTTCGCCTTGCACTCCAATCCTAAGTAGGGCGCGGCGAAGCCACGCCCCTACCTACCTCGGCGCCCTTACTTCGTTTCGACCAACCAGATGTTCCGGTAGTAGACGGGGTTACCGTGGCCTTGGAGCTGGAAGGGGCCGGGCGCCGGGACTTCGGTTCTAAAGCCGCCGCCGGGGGTCGCACCTTTCAGCGAGAGTTTGTCCTGCACGACGACGCCGTTGTGCTTCACGGTGAGGACGGCGTTCTCGGTCTTCTTGCCATCGGCACCGAACTTGGCGGCGGTGAACTCGATGTCGTAAGTCTGCCACTGCAGGGGAGGGAAGCACATGTTCACCTTGGGGGCGCTGTTCTGGTACACGCCGCCGCATTCGTTGTCCAAGCCCTTGAGGCCGAAGCTATCGAGGACCTGCACTTCGTAGCGGTTCTGGACGTAGACGCCGCTGTTGGCGCGGCCTTGGCCGCGACCGAGGGGCTTGAAGGGCAGCAGGAACTCGAGGTGCAGCGTGAAGCTTTGGAACGCCTGCTTGGACGTCGTACCGGCGGCGAGGAGCTTGCGCTCATCCAAGTGGCCGCCGTTCCAGGCGTCGGCGTTGCTGCCGTCCAGGAGGACGATCGCGCCGGCCGGAGCCTTGGCCCCTTCGGTCGGGCTGTGGCGTTCGACGCGCTTAAGCGCGGCCGTGCCGATGGTCAGGATCCCGCCCTTGAGTTCGGCCACGTCTTTGAACCGCACGACGTCGCCGTCGCGCTTGGCTTCGATTTCCGTCTTGGCGGAGCCGTCCCAGCCGGCGCCCGGCAGGCCGCCCTTGAAGGTGACGAGGCGGAAGTTGCCGTCGCCGAGCGCGATGATGTCCGCGCCTTGTCCTTCAGCAGCGTATTCGCCCTGCAGCGGGAAATCCGGTCCAGCGGTCTCGACGGTCAAGTAGACCGGCGGCTCGGCGTTCTTGGGCGCCGGGGCTTTCGGGGCGGCAGGCTTCGGGGCATCGGCCGCGTGGCTGGTCAAGGCGACGAGGCTGAGGGTGCAAAGCAGGGTAGGGAGGCGCATAGGGCTACGGGATAAGTCAGCAGAAAAGGCCGAAGGTTGCAGGCTTAAGGGATGAATTTCAGTTCACGGAGCCAGGCCACCGACTGTTGCTGCCACGCGTCCCAGGAGGGGCCCTTGTAGCCATTGAGCCCGTGGCCGCCCTTGGGGAGTTCCAAGAGTTTGGAGGGCACGCCTTTGGCTTGGCAGGCCTGATGGAAGAGGCGGCTGTTCTCGATCGGCACGGTCTTGTCGTCGAGCGCATGCGCGAGGAACGTTGGCGGGGTGTCCTTCGTCACCTGCTTCTCGTTGGAGTAGAGGTTCGCGAGTTCCTCCGTGGGCGTAGGGCCGAGGAGGTTCTTCTTGGAGCCGCCATGCGTGCCGACGCTCATCGTGATGACCGGGTAGATGAGGATGGCGAAGTCGGGCCGGTTCTCCGGCGTGAAATGCGTCGCCGCCGTCGAGGCGAGGTGGCCGCCGGCCGAGAAGCCGATGATGCCGACTTTCTTCGGGTCGATCTTCCATTCGGCGGCGTGCGCGCGGGTCAGCGTCAGCGCCTTCTGTGCGTCGAGCAGAGGGACTTGGTCGTGGCCGGCGGGCAGGCGGTATTCGAGCACGATGCCGGCGATGCCTTGGGCGTTGAGCCATTTCGCGATGCCATGCCCTTCGCCGCCGACCACCAGGCCGCCGTAGCCGCCGCCGGGGCAGATCACGACCGCGGCGCCGTTGGGCTTTTCGGGCAGGTGCACCGTGTAGCTGGCCTTGGTCGGGAGCGGGGCTTCATCGGCCTTCAAGCCCGGCGCGACGCCGTCCCAGAGTGGTTGCTTGGGCGGCAGGGCGTTAGCCGCGTAAGCGGCCACGGCGCAGAACAAGGGCACAAGACGGAGCAGGCGCATCGGGGTGGGGTGTCGGATACGCTGGTGGGCTGATGGGAAAAGACAAGGCGGCAGGGACGCGGCCGGCGTGGACAACAAAAAACCCCGGGTTCACCGGGGTTCTGTGCGGGCTGTGCGCGCGGCTTACTTCTTGGCTTCGTACCCAGGGAGGGCCTTGCCGTCGGCGTCGATCTTGTTCACCGACCAGAGGACAGCGCGTGCGACCATGTCGAGTCTTCTTGGGGCCGTATTCGTTGGTCCAGGCGACGATGGTGGTGTTCTCCTTGGCCGGCGTGACCTTGCCTGCCTTGTCCTTCTTCTCCGGCGTGGTCTGCGTGCCGGTGGCGACGCCCTTGCCGGTCAGGACCTGGACGTTGTTGTAAAGTTCTTCGTTGATCGTGGTCCAGTCGGCCATGCCCTTGGTGATCGGGTGTTCCTTGTCCGTGAACTTGATGGCGATGGGCAGCTGGGCGCCGTGGCCGGTGGACTGGAGACCGAGCATTTCGTACCAGTGGGAGTTGTCGTCGCCAGCCTTCACGGGCTGCTGGAACTTGCCCCAGCGGTAGCTGTGCATGGCGCAGTGGAGGTTGACG
>JBEGRN010000165.1:0-4263 GCA_041180425.1 Verrucomicrobiota bacterium | reverse complement strand
AAGCGAACGACATAAGCCCCGCCGGCTTCCGTGCGCGTGACGACGGCGTGGTGCCCGTCGACGAAGAAACCCGCGGCGTCGGCGGCGCGCTTCCCCGGACGCAGCAGGCAACGCCACTCGTGCGGTTCACCGGTGGGGTTGAGCAGCAGGCACTCGACCTTGCCGCCGGTCGGGCGGACTCCGGCGAGGCGGGCCTTGAGCACCCGGACGTTGTTGCGGAACAACGTGGTGCCCGGCGGCAACAACGCCGGCAGGTCAGCGAAGCGATGGTGCGCGATCGTCCGCGTCGCGCGCCGCACGACCAGGAGACGCGACCCATCGCGCCGGGCGGCGGGCTCGGCGGCGATCCGTTCCGGAGGCAGGTCGAAATCCAGCTCCGCGACGTCCATCGCTCAGCGACCGGTCTTCGGCGGCGTGATCAGCAACTGACCGTCGATCGCGCGCAGCTGCGTGAACTCCACGCCCGGAGGGGCCTTGCGGAGCTCTTCCTCGATGGCGGACAGCTTGGCGTCCAAGTCGTCGATGCGGGCCACGAAGACGGCCTCCGGCGTCGAGGGGATGGCGGCGGCGCCGTACTCGCGCATGGTGTGGTGCGAGAGCAGGATGTGCTCGAGGCGTTCGAGGAGCGAAGCCTCGAGGCCGACCTTGGTGCCATGCGCGCGGACGATGAAGGCGCCCAGGACGAGGTGGCCATGGAGGTTGCCCGCGCGGGTGAAGCTGGCCTTGGCCATGCCCGGCTCGAGGCGGGAGTATTCCTGGACCTTGCCGAGGTCATGCAGGATGGTGCCGGCGACGGCGAGGGAGTGGTCGACCTTCGGGTAGAGCGGCAGCAGGGCTTCGGCGCACTTGGCCATGCGGAGCGTGTGCTCGAGCAAACCGTGGCGGTAGGCGTGGTGCATCCCCAAGGCGGCGACGGCTTCGTAGAAGCGTTCGCCATGCTCCTCGAGGACGGACTCCACCGTGGCGCGGAGGCCATCGTGCGGGATGCGGCTGATGATGCCGGCGAGATCCGCGCGCATCTTCAAGGGGTCGTGCTGCGAGACGGGCGTCAGGCGGCCCATCACCGCGGGGTCGGACTTCTCCGCGTCAGTGAGGGCGGCGAGCGACTCGAGTTTCAGGTCCGGGCGGCCCATGTATTCGCCGACGGTGCCGGTCACGCGCAGGATGGAACCAGGCTTGAGCGCCAGCAGGATGGGCTTGTTGGGCGAGTCGCTGAAGACGCGGGCCTTGAAGTCGTCGGTCGCGTCGGCGAGGGTGACCTCATGGTAAGACGTGCCCGTCTTGGCCGTCTTGGTGGACACCTCGCCCATGGCGCAGATGGCCTGGAAACGGGAACCCACCGGGAGGGATTTGCTTTCGCGCAGCGTCTGGAGCGTATCGGCCATGCGGGGAGGTTGGACGGAGAAAGAAGCGGGAGAAAGCGAAAAGAGCGCTTTCGCGGGGATTAACGCCCGCTGCGCCGACCTGCTCTTTACTCCCTGTGACGAGGCCCTAACTTGCTGGGCAGCCCCATGCGCCTTCTCCCCGCCCTCCTGCTCTCGGTCGCCCTCGCGGGCGCCGCGGAGACGTCCACGCTCGACCATGCCAAGTACGCGGCCGCCCTGCAGTCCTTCCGACAAGGGAAAGCCACGGCCTTGGCGGCGTTGGCGGATCCGGCCCTGGAGGTCCGCCGGGCGGCCGTCGACGACCTGCGCGAACGCCTCGTCGACGAACCCACCGCGCCGCTGGCCGGGCAAGTGGGCGCCGTGCTCGGCAAGGTGGACCTCGACACCGCCCGCCTGCTCCTCGCCGCGTTGGCGGAAGCCAAAGCGACCGGCACGGCGGCACAGGTCGCGGCCCTCGCCAGCCAACCGGATTCTCCGCTCCGCGCCGAAGCGGCGCTCGCCTTGGCGGAGATCGGCGGGGCGAAGGCCGTGCCGATCCTCGCGGAACTCGCCAAGGACGAAGCCCTCAACGAGAACATCGTCGCCGCCTTGGCGAAGACCTCCGGCCCGGGCGTGACTGACGCCTTCAACGCCGGTATCCTGAACGCCCAGCTCGACCTCGCCGGACGCACCGCGCTGATCAAGGCCGCCATCGCCCGCAACCACCGCGCCGTGAGCCCGACGCTCTGCACGGTGCTGGCGGAAGAAGCCCTGCGGCTGGAGGCCCAGAAGGCCTTGCTCAAACTGGCGCGCCCCGAAGACGTCCCTGCGCTGAAGGCCGCGGCGGGCGGTATGAAGAACGCGGCGACCAAGGCCGCGCTGGAACGGCTCATCGCCAAGCTGGAGAAGCCGGCGGACAAATAAGCCGACGTGGCGACGCTTCCCCCCAGCCTGCCGGACGAACGCCGGCACGATTACGATGCTTTGCGTGGCGCCGCGATGCTGCTGGGCGTCGTGCTGCACGCCTGCATGGCGTACATGGGCCCCTACTGGCTGGTCCATGACCGCGGCGAAAGCGGCCTGCTCACGGCGGTCTGGGTCTTCATCCATAGCTGGCGGATGGAGCTGTTCTTCGTGCTCGCCGGCTATTTCGCGGCGATGGTGCTGCGCCGCGAAGGCGCCGTCGGCATGGTGCGGCGGCGCGGGCGCCGGCTCTTGCTCCCGTTCGCCTTGGCGCTGGTGACCATCACGCCGCTCACGCTTTGGCTCGCCGACGTGGCGCAGGCGAAGAACGAAAGCCGGGGCGGCAACGCGAGCCAGCTGGCGGAACCCATCCATGAAGCGGTGCGGAAGGGCGACCTGGCCGCGCTCCAACGCCTCGACCCGGAGGACCCCGAGCTCGGCAACGCGCAATACCTCGCCGCGGCGCTGGGCCAGACCCGCGCCCTGCAAGCCTTGCTGCAGCGGACCAATGGTCGACCTGCGGAGACCATGTTGGCCAGCCTCCACGGGGAGAACGCCCTGCACGCCTCCGTGCGCTTCGGACAACCAGCGGCGACGCGCATCATCCTCGACGCGGCCCGCGGCCGTGCGTGGGAGCGCGAACTCCTGCAGACGCGGAACGAACGCGACCAGACCGCCGCGCAGCTCCTGACGGCGGACGAGCGCGAGACCCGGACCATCGCCCGAAAGCTCGGCCTCACGCGTTCGTCCTCCGAGATCCAGGCCGGCCGCAGCGAAGCGCTGGCGCTGCTGGAACCAGGCCAACCGCTGAACCCACGTTGGCACCGTTGGCTCGGCGCGCTCCATCAGCCCATCCTGCACCACCTGTGGTTCATGTGGGTGCTCCTGCTGCTCACGCTGCTCTTCGGCGCATGGGCCTGGGTCAACGAACGCTGGACGCTGCCGGCCGTGCCCCGCTGGATGCTGGCGGAGTGGACGCGCCTGCTCTGGTTGCTGCCCGTGACCACGGCGTTGTTCTGGTGGGGGCGGCCGGAGCAAGGCTTCGGCATCAACGGGGAAATGTCCTTCCTCGAAAAGCCCGCGACCATCGTCTTCTTCGGGCTCTTCTTCGCCTTCGGCGCGGCCCTCCGGCTGCGCGGGACCGAACCGGCGCGCCTGCCATGGCTGGCCTGGGTGCAGCTCCCGGCCCTCACCTTCTTCGTGCTCCCGCTGGCCTTCGCCTCCGCTTGGTCGAGCCAACCGTTCTTCTACTTCCTCAGCTGCGCCTTGCAGGCGTGCGTCGCGTGGGGCTTGACGTTCACCTTCCTCGACCTGTGCACGGCCTACCTCGCTAAGCCCATCGCCGCGGTCCGGACCTTAGCGGACGCCTCGCTCTGGATCTACCTGGCGCACCTGCCGATGGTCATCGCGCTCCAGATGCTCATGGCCACGTGGCGGCTCTGGCCGGTGGTGAAGTGCGGGCTCATCTGTGGCGTCACCGTAGGCACGTTGCTCCTCGTGAACCATTGCTGCATCCGCCGCACGTGGGTCGGGCTGCTGCTGAACGGGAAGAAAGCGTAAGGCGTTAAAGACCGTGCAAAGGTGGAAACCGCAACGATGGTAGGGTCGGCACTGCGTGCCGACCTAGGTCGGCCGCTTTGCGGCCGCGGATAGGGGCAAGCCTTTGCCTTGCCCTCCTATCGTGGAGGGCGCGGCGAAGCCACGCCCCTACCTGCGGTCAAGTGTGCCGAGGATAGCCAGCGAGCCTGGCTTCCGCCGTCTGCCGGCGAACGGACGCGACGCAGTCGCGTCCCTACCCAAGGCAAAGGACCGCACGTGGCGCATCCCTACCTGCTTACTTCCCGAGCGTCCAGAGGAGGCCGCCGTTCACGTGCTGGATGAACTCCAGCTCGGCGTAGGATTCCTTGGTGTGGCCGAGGGCCGTGTAGAACATGCG
>JBEGRN010000164.1:0-7844 GCA_041180425.1 Verrucomicrobiota bacterium | reverse complement strand
GCCCCCAAGGGCGAAGGCCGCCCGCAAAAGGGTGGCTTCAACATCCCGGGCGTCTCCCCCGAGGACATGAAGAAGCTCGGCGAAGCCCGCAAGGCCGCCGCGGAAACCCCGGAAGTGAAGAAGGCCCAGGAAGCCGCCACCGCCGCCCGCGAGAAGGCCGCCAAGGCCGAGGAAAAGGACAAGGAAGCCGCTCGCGCTGAAGCCATGAAGGCCGGCCAAGCCGCCCGCGAAGCGTTGAACGCCGCGATCCTGAAGTCCAAGGCAAGGGTGGCAAGGGTGGCGAAGGCAAGGGCAAGGGCGAAGGTAAGGGCGAAAAGCCTGCCGACGCTCCGGCCGCCAAGTAATCTTCGGATTACACGGCTCCAGACAGACCCCGGTTCGCCGGGGTCTTTTTTTGTGCCAGTCGCCCCAGCCATGAACTTTCGCCGTCTTTCGGTGTATTAAAGACAAGCCTATGCCCCGCCCCTTGCTCGCCCTCTTTCTCGCCGCTGCCGCGTTGACCGCGGCGGATACCGCGGCTCCCACGGCACCCGCCGCGACGACAGCCAAGCCTGGCGCTGCCACCGGCCTGCCCGGCCTGCCCGAGGTCGAAGGCGTGTCGCGAGAGGACCTCCTCAAGTTCCGCCGCGCCGCCGCCAAGACCGCCGCCAACCCAGAGATCAAGGCCGCCCGCGAGAAGATCCAAGAGCTCCGTCAGCAGGCCGAGTTCGCCAGCGACGACGAGAAGAAGTCGCTGCGCAGCGAAGTCGAAACCACCGTCGACAAGCTCGTGGAACTCACCCGCGCCGCCATCGCCCAAGCCGACCCCTCCCTCTCCAAGGAGACCATCGTCAAGGTCAGCGAGGCCTTCGAAAAGCAACAGCGTGCTCGCGCTCAAGAAGCCAACAAGAAAGCCATGGCCGGCAACGGCAAGGCCTTCCCCGGCAGCACGGACGCCAAGCCCGCGGTGCGCGACCCGCAGGCCGACAAGAAGACCCTGCCCACGCCACCCGCCGCCCGCGGCGCCGTGCAGGTCCCGCAGGTCGACGGCGTGAGCCCGGAGGACACCGCCAAATTCAAGGCCGCCCTCGGCCGTGCCTACCAAGACGCGGACTGGAAAGCCGCCCGCACCAAGCTGCAGGAATTGACGGCCAAGACGCAGTTCCTGACCGGCAGCGAACGCGCCGACATGCAGCCCGACTTTGAAAAGGCCATCACCGCCATGCGCACCGCGATGCGCGCCGCCGTCGCGAAGGTCGACCCCTCGCTCTCCGAGGAAACCATCGCGAAGATCAGCGAAGCCATGGAACAGAACATGCGCGGACGGGGCAAATAAGCCCTCCCCATCCCCTACCCCCTATCCCCCATCCCCTATCCCCCATCCCCTCATGAACCCCCTCCTCTTCCTCGTCTTCGCCGCCAACCTCGCTTTGGCGGCCGATGCCGCCAAGCCCGCCACGACCCCAGCCGCGGAAACCGCGCCCAAAGCCACCAAGCGCGCCGCCGCCACTCCAGGCATCGCCCAACGTCAGGCCATCATCCCCGATGAAGTCGAGGGCGTCGCCAAGGAGGAGCTCGCCAAGATCAAGGCTGCGGCGCTGAAGGCCTTCCAAGACGAATCCGTGAAGGGTGCTCGCGAGCGCATGACGGAAATCCGCGGCCGACTCGAATTCGCGTCGGGCGCCGAACGCAAGGACCTCGCCGCCGACGCCCGTCGCGCCGTGGACGAGATGCGCAGCGCGCTGCTGACGGCCATCTGCAAGAACGATGCGACGATCAAGATGGAGTCGCTCGAAAAGGTCATGGATGCGATGGACGACAAACGCACCAAGGTGATGGACAACGCCAAGAAGAAGAAGGCCGCTGAAAAGGCGCCGGCGACCGAAGACGCCACCAAGAAGAAGGCTACTTAACCGCCGTCAGGGCCTGCTGAAGCTCTTCGTCCTTCAGCGGTCGCCCCCAGAGCAGGAAGCGTCGAATCGAGCCATCGAACGACTCGAAGCCGGGGTGATTCGTCGCGTCGCGTTCCTGCCCGACGCAGAGTTTCGAGGCGTCGGCCTGAGGGTTCACGGGGAACTTGGCCGAAGCCACGGCCTGCGGGCCATCGACGAAGAGCTCGGCGGCGACCTCGCCCGTGCCTGCGCCAAGGCGGCCAGCCACGACGACCCACTTACCCGCGGCGAGCTTCGGGCCAGCGACCTTGGGGTTGTTCACGTCGAAGCGACCGAAAGTCAGCCCATTGCGGGCGCCCCACCAGACCGTATTATCGTCGTCGAGGCAGCCCCAGATGCCCTCGTATTTACCGCCGTTGCGGAGGTTGCCGAAGAATGAGTTCACGTCCTTGAGCCCGCCCTTGGCTTGGACCGCCGGACGCAGCACCGCGATCCACGTGCAGCCCTCGCCGCGCACCAACCCATCGAAAGCCTTTTCATCATGGCAGACCAGTTCCTGGGCGGCGAAGCCCACGCCGTCGGTGGCGTCCTTCGGCGCGGCGGGCAAGCCTGAGCCTGGGACTTTGCGGCCCTTGTCTTGGCCGACGAAGTCGCGCACCTCGGCGGGTCCGGCTTGGTTGACCCATTGGGTCACGCGACCTTGATCGTCGAGCTTCAGCCCCACGCGGGCATCGAGGTCGACGAGCAGTTTCTCGCGAGGCAGATCGGCGGCGACGGCTAGGGAGGCGATAGCCAGCAGCAAGAGGGGGCGAAGCATGTGCTCAACCTAAGCCGATTCCGGCCCTTGGCATCTCCTAAATGGCGCAAAATGGCACCCCTCCTATGGATAATACTATTGGAAGCCCGCCCGCTTGTCCTTTTCCTCCCAGCATGCTCCCCCGCGCCCTCCGCCTCCTCGGACTTGCCAGCGTCACCGCCGTCGCCGCCCACGCCCAAACCGTCTTCGTTGAAGCCGAATCCCTGGCCTCCCACGGCGGCTGGAAACTCGACACCGCCTTCACGAACATCGTCGGCTCGCCTTACCTGTTGGCCCACGGCCTCGGCAAGCCCGTCGCCGACGCGCAAGGCACCGTTCGTATCCCGGCGGCCGGCGAATACCACGTCTGGGTCCGCACCAAGGATTGGGTCGGCCACTGGAACGCCCCGGGTGCGCCTGGTCGCTTCCAGCTGATCGTCAATGGCCAGCCCATCGCCGCCGAGTTCGGCGCTAAGGGCGCCGACTGGCATTGGCAAGACGGCGGCAAGGTCACGCTCGCGGCCGGCGAAACCAAGCTCGCCCTCCATGACCTCACCGGCTTCGACGGCCGCTGCGACGCCATCGTCTTGACGAAGGACAACGGCGTGCCGCCCAACGAGGCCGCCGCGCTCGCCGCTTACCGCAACTCCTTCAACAACCCCAACGGCCCTGAAGACGCGGGCGAATACGACCTCGTAGTGGTCGGCGGTGGCTATGGCGGCCTCGGCGCCGCGCTTTCCGGCGCCCGCCAATCCCTCAAGGTCGCATTCATCCAGGATCGCTTCGTCCTCGGCGGCAACGGTAGCTCCGAAGTCGGCGTCTGGGCGATGGGCGGCACCACCCGCGGCAAGTACCCGCACCTCGGCGAGATCATCGAAGAAATCGCCGACCGCTCCCCCGACAGCCCCGGTCGCGTCGACAGCTTCGGCGACGAACTGAAGGAGAAAATCGTCCGCGACGAAAAGACCATCAGCCTCTTCCTCGGCCACTTCGCCACCGGCGTCGTCATGGACGGCAACCGCATCGCCGCGGTCAAGGCCATCGACGTCAAGACCGGCCGCGAACGCCTCTTCCGCGCGAAGTTCGTGGCCGACACCACCGGCCACGGCTGGGTGGGCGCCTACGCCGGCGCCGAGTTCCGCACCGAACCCAACAAGCGCATGGGCATGTCGAACATGTGGTTCTACCAGGACGCCGCCGCGCCGGTCGCCTGGCCCGCCACGCCGTGGGCCCTGCCCCTCGCCCTCGGCGACTTCCCGACGCTCCAGCGCTCCAGCTCAAAGATCGACGGCAAGCCGTTCATGAAGGCCGAATGGTTCTGGGAATCCGGCTTCGACAAGGACCCGATCAACGACCTCGAGTACATCCGCGACTGGAACCTCCGCGCGCTCTACGGCGCCTTCTCCGCGCTGAAGAACGGCCCCGAAAAGGACAAGTACGCCTTGGCCGACCTCAAGTGGGCCTCGCACGTCGGCGGCCCCCGCGAATCCCGCCTGCTGACCGGTGACATCGTCCTGACGAAGGATGACATCCTGGCCCGCAAGGAATTCGCGGACGGCTGCGTGCCGACGACCTGGGATATCGACCTCCACTACGCCCGCGAACAGTACGCCAAGAAGTTCCCGGACAACCCGTTCATCTCCCGTGCGGCCTTCGGCTACGTGGACGCCAGCGGCAAGCACGTCGTCGCCGTCGACCGTCGCAACGGCTACCCGCTGCCCTACCGCCTCTTCTACTCGAAGAACTCCGTGACGCACGAGGCCCTCGGCACCGTCCGCGTCATGCGCACCATCGGCATGATGGGTGAAGTCGTCGGCAAGGCCGCCTACCTCGCGGTCCGCGAAAAGACCAATCCCCGCGGCGTCTACCAAGAACACCTCCCCGAACTGATCAAGCTCATGGAACAGCCTGGCCGCATGCGCCGCACGTCCTTGACGGGCGAACTCACGCTCGACACGTCCATCGCCGACTTCAAGCAGCTCCCCGTGGGCCGCATGAACACCGACCTCGGCAGGGCCGCCGGCGCCGCACCCAAGCTCACGGACGACCAGAAGGCCGAACTGGCCAAGCTGCCGGGCATCGTCGTGGATGATGCCGAGGCCAAGCTGAAGGGCCGCTGGACCGCCGGCGAAAGCCTCCCGCACGTCGGCGCCGGCTACCACTACGCCCCGAAGGGCGACAACGAAGCCGCCTATTCGTTCAAGATTCCTCAAGCCGGTCGCTATGAAGTCCGCCTCTACTGGGCCGGCCACGAGAACCGTGCCAGCAACGCGACCGTCACGCTGAACCCGAACGGCAAGCAGGTCGTCACCCTCACGGCGGACCAGAAGACCGACCCCGCCGGCGGCTTCCATGTGCTCGGCACGTACGACTTCACGGCCGGCGAACACACCCTCACCCTCAGCACCAAGAACGCCAACGGCAACGTCCACGCCGACGCGGTCCAGCTGGTACCCGCCAAATAAGGCATGGGGCGACTGCAAGGCTGGGCGGTACGATGCTGGCGCCTTCTCGCGCTAGGCATCGCCGTCTGGCTGCTGCAGCTGACCACGCCGTCGCCGGACTCCGCCCTCGCGCACCTGACGGTAAACGACGCGCAGTCGTTCTTCCCGGACGCCGTGGCGATTAAGCCCGGCCCCCAGGGCACGCTCCTCGTCCGCGACCAATACCAGAACAAACTCGGCGTCCTGCTCACGACGCAGCCCGAGGCCGAAAGAGTCCTCGGCTACCAAGGCCCGAGCAACATCCTCGTCGCGCTCGACAACCATGACCGCGTGGTCGGCACGCGCATCCTCTCCTCCGAGGACACCCCCGCGCACGTCGACAAGCTCCGCGACAACCCGAAGTTCGCCAAGTCCCTCCGCGATTGGCGACCAGCCTCGGAACCGGCGCCCAAGATCGAAGGCTACGCCGGCTCCACGCTCACCGCCCTCTCCGTCGTTCAGTCCATCCAGCAGCGCACCTCCGGCACCTACGCGTCGCTGCGCTTCCCGACCCCGTTGGCACTCGACGAAGTCAAGCGCCTCGGCTTCCCGACGGCCGCAGGCTTCGAGCGCAACGTCCCGCGCCTCGGCTGGAACCTCGTGCGCGACGCCCAAGGCAAGGTTTTGGGCTACGCCGTGCGTTCCTCGCCGTCCTCCGACGAGATCAACGGCTACGCCGGCCCCTCGGAGACGCTCATCGCCGTCGACGTCGACCAGCTGACGCTGCGCAAGATCGTCCTGCGCGAGACCTACGACACCACGCACTACGTCGAACGCATCCACCAGGACGACGAATACCTGAAGTCGTTGACCAAGTGGAACACGCAGGAGTGGCCGAAGGTCGACTTCACCACCGCCCAGCTGGAAGGCGTCGCGGGCGCGACGCTGACGAGCTATGCGATCGCCGAAGGCATCAAGCAACGCTTCGCGGACGACGCCAAGGGCGAGCTGGCCAAACGCCACGGCACTTGGGAAACCGTGCAGCAAGCGGCCATCTGGTGCTTCTTGGTCGGGGCATTGCTCATGACTTTCACCAAGCTGCACGGCAAGCCATGGATCCGGACGGCCTGGCAACTGCTCCTGGTGGCCGGCCTCGGGCTTTGGCTCGGCCAGATGGTCTCGCTCTCCCTCTTTGTCGGCTGGGCCCGCCACGGCCTACCGGGCGGCCCTACGGCGGGTCTGGTAGCCTTGGGCGCCATCGCCCTGCTCGTACCCTGGGCGAGCCGCCGCCAAGCCTATTGCCACCAGATCTGCCCGCACGGTGCCGCCCAAGAGCTCCTCGGCCGCTTCCCTAAGTTGCATATCCGCCTTTCGACGCAGGCCCATCGCTGGCTCCGCGTCGTGCCGTTCCTCCTGCTCGGTGGCGCCTTCCTCGCCGCCCTACTCTGGCCGCGCTGGAGCCTCGGCCAGATGGAACCCTTTGACGCCTGGATGCTGAGCGGCGTCGCGTTGAGCTCGGTCATCCTCGCAGGCCTCGGACTGGCGGCCTCGATCTTCGTCCCCCAAGGCTTCTGCAAATACGGCTGCCCGACGGGCGCCTTGCTCAACTTCACCCGTACCCAGAGCCAGCAGGAAACCTGGACCAAGCGCGACACCTTCGCCGCCCTCCTGCTGCTCCTCGGCGCCCTCATCACCCTCGGCCGACCGCGCGAGAACCTCGACCTCGTCACCGCCCAAGCTGAACCCACCGCGCCGGTCGCCGAGATGCACGGTGGAGCCTTCGGGACGACCTGGACCGTCAAGGTACGCGGCCCGATCGCCGACCGCACGACCTTGCACAAGGACATCGAAGCGGAGATCAACCGCATCGAGTTCTCCATCTCGCACTGGCGCAAGGGTTCGCAGGCCAGCCGCTTCAACGAGCTCGAGTCGACGGACCCGATGCCCATCGACGCTGAACTGGCAACCATGCTCGCCTTTACCCAGAAGCTCTGGGCGGCCTCTGGACGCAACTACGACGTCACCGTCGCGCCGCTGACCAGCCTTTGGGGCTACGGCCCAGCCGGGAGCCATCTCCCCGTGCCGACGGCGGAAAAACTGCGCGAAACCCTGGTGTTCGTCGGGTCCGACAAACTGACCTTAGACACCGCCGCGCCTTCGTTGCGCAAGAGCCACCCGCGGGTGCAGCTGGACCTCGGTTCCGTGCTGCAAGGCTACGCCGCGGACCGCGTCGCGCAGGTGCTGCGGCAGGCCGGACAAAAAGACTACCTCATCGAGGTCGGCGGCGAACTCCTCGCGGCCGGCAGCTGGCAGGTAGGCATCGCGCCAAGCGCGAAGCCGCCGGGAAGTCCATCTCCCACATCCTCTCGCCGAAGACCGGCCAGACGGTCGATCCGACCATCGAGCTCTGCTGCGTCTATCACGCCAGCTGCTTCCAGGCGGATGGCTGGTCGACCGCACTGATGGCGGCAGGCTGGAAGGAAGCGCAGGCCATCGCCGAACGCGAAGCCCTCGCCGTCCTGCTCGTCGGCCCCAAGGGCGAAACCTGGAAGTCGTCGACCCTGCAGGCGCTCAAGTAAGCCGCCTTACTTCAAAACCTTCGTCAGCGCCTCGCTCCACCGCTGGGCTATCTTTTCCGCGCCTTGGGTGTTGGGATGAACGAGGTCGGTGATGGTGTCCTTCGCCGGGTCGAAGCCGGTGGCGAGGTCGACGAGGTAAACGGGTTGCTCCGGACGATGCAGCTCTTTGACCAGC
>JBEGRN010000163.1:0-8173 GCA_041180425.1 Verrucomicrobiota bacterium | reverse complement strand
GGCTAAGGCCAGCTTATAGCGCGCCTCGGCGAGCGTATCCGGGTCGCGGGCCCAGGCGATGGCCACGTTTTCGTAGGCGCCGGCGGCGATGGCGACCCGTTGGCGATCCAGTTCGCCCTTCCGGTCGCGGCGGAGTTCCGCTAGGCCCAGCAAGGCGTCGGCGCGCGCCATCTCGGCTTGGGCACGGTAAGGGTGGTCGGGTTTTTCGCGGATGAGGCGGTTGAGGACCAGCAAGGCGCTATCGAAGTTGCCCAACGAACGCAGGAGTTCGGCGCGACGCAGGGCGACGCGGAAGAGCAGCGGGCTCTGCGCGTAGGTTTCCATGAACTGCTCAAGCAGTTCGACGGCTTCCTTGAGTTTTTCCTCGCCGTCGACCGGCGCTTGGCGGGCGGCGGCTTCGGCCGCTTCGTAGAGGCCGAGTTCGGCGAACTCAGTCAAGCTGGCGTCTCCGGCGAAGTCCTTGGCCAAGGCGAGGAAGCGCGCCTGCGCTTCGGCGTGGCGGCCGAGGGCGGCGAGATGGCGACCTTCCACCAGGTACGAGGAGGCCGTGGCCGGGACTTTCCCATATTTCTTACGGAGCGCTTCGAGGTCGGCGAGGCCCTTGCCGGAATTGGCGCCCAAAGCGGTCCGGGCCTTGAGCAGCGCCACGTGGCCACGGAGCTTGGGCGCGTTGACCTTTAGGTCGGCCGAAGCATCCGCCGGCAGGTCGTCGAGACGGCGGGCGATCTCGTCGGCGAGGCGCGCGGCGGTGCTGGGGTCGCGGTTGGCCAAGGCGATGAGCGCCCGTTGCCAATCGAAGCGCAAGGCGTAGTCGGTGTTGGTGCGGGCGATGAGCGGGTTGAGGCGCTGCAGCAGGCGGGCGGCCTCTTCGGTCTGGTTGGCTTTGCGGGCGTCTTCGACGAGGAGCCAGGCCGCAATCCACAGGCGTTCCTTCGGGATCTTCGCGTTGCGTTGTGCCGACTCGATGATCTCCGCGGTATGATTCCACAGTTTGGCGTCACCCGCGGTCGCCAAGGCGCAGAGCACGCGCTGGTGGAAGGCCGAGGTGGCTAGGTCCGCGCCTTCGGTCTCGTTCTGGATCGCCGCGTAGGCTTTTTCCGCGAGGGCGTAGTCCGCGGCCAGGAAGAGGCAATCCGCGGACACCGTGCGGAGGACGTCGCGGGGGATGCCCGTCTTGCCTTCGGCCAGGGTGTTGAGGAAGGAGGACGCCAAGCGGTAGGAGCCGTCACCCCACGCGGTGAGGGCGAGGGTGCGCGTGGCTTCGCGGGCCAGCGGGCTCGCGGGGACGTCCTTGAGGAGGTCCGAAGCCGCTTGGCGGGCCTTCTCGCGGTTGCCGGCGACGAGCATCAACTGGGCGCGTGCCAAGTGGATGGCGTCAAGCACGGCCGGGTCGCGCGGGCATTCAAAGCTGAGCTGGCCTTCGGGCCGCTTCATCAGGAAGTCGTAGACCTCGTTGGCGATGGCTTTCGAGTCGCTGGGCTTGGCGTCGGCCGCGGCGGCCACGAGGGCCCGCAGGGCCGTCAGGCGGACGGAAGGGTTGGACGGGTTCTTGGCGGCCAGCTGGAGGAAGCGGCGGCCCTCAGCAGAATCATAGCCCAGGATCAGGCCGCAGAGCAGGTCGGCCTCGGCTTGGCGCGTGTCGGGCAGAGGGGCGGCTTCCTTGAGGGCGTTGACGGCTTCGGCGCGACGGTCCTTGCGGGCGAGGGCCAGCGCGAGGTTGCGCGAGAAGGCAAACGCCAGCGGCGAGCCCTTGGCGTTGCTGGCGCGTTCGCGCAGCACGGAGATCGTGACGTCGTCGACCTTGCCGGCGATGATGGACGCGCGGAAGGAGAGCACTTCGATGCGCTGGCGCTGCTCTTCGGAAACCGCGGTGCGGGTGGCGTTGGCGAGGTGCGTGTTCACGCCGAGGCTGTCACCCTTGGCGGTGGCGATGAGCGCACGGAGCGCATGGCCCCACGCGGATTCATGCACGGGCAGCTGTTCGGGGTCGGCCTTCTCCGCCGCGGCGGTGGCGGCGGGTAGGTCGTTCTCGAGCAACGCGAGCAGGCCTTCGTAGAGCGCTTTGCGCGGCGAATCGGGCAAGCCCTTGAGCGTGGCTTTGGCTTCGGCGGTCTTGGTGCGTTCGATCTGGCCGGCGGCGAGCCCCAACGAGGCACGTTCGCTTTCCTTGCTGGTCAAGCCCGGCGTCGCCAGGGTGGCGGTATAGAGCTGGGCGGCGGTCGTCGAGAGCCCAGCGGCCAAGGCCTCGTCGGCCAATTCCAGCAAGGTCCGCTGGCGCGGTTGCTCCGCCGTCGGCAGGACCGGTTGGCTGTTGAGCGGGGTCGGCGGCAGGTCTTGGGCGAAGCCCAGCGACGCCCAGCAGAAAGCCAGGGTCAGGAGGGCGACGGAGACAGCACGCGACATCACCCCGACATTGGTCGGAGAAACACCCGCGGGCAAGAG
Organism: Verrucomicrobiota bacterium; assembly: GCA_041180425.1. Classification (GTDB taxonomy): domain Bacteria; phylum Verrucomicrobiota; class Verrucomicrobiia; order Opitutales; family UBA953; genus UBA953. Next base: position 5,731 of record JBEGRN010000163.1, on the reverse strand, counting down.
GGGAGTGGCGGCCTTAGGCTTTGTCCAAGCCGAAGGCCGTGTGGACGGCGCGGACGGCGGCATCGGCCTTAGCGGGCTCGAGGGCGACCGAGATCTTGATCTCGGAGGTCGTGATGAGCTCGCTGTTCACGCCGACCGAAGCCAGCGCCTTGAAGAGGGTGCCGGCGACGCCGGGGTGGGAGATCATGCCGACCCCCACGATGGAAAGCTTGGAGATCTCGCCGGCCGAACGGACGGTGCCGGAGCCGAGCTTCTTGAGCGTCTGGCCGACGACCTTTTCGACGCGGACGAACTGGTCGGTCGTCACCGAGAAGGTCAGGTTCGACTTCCCGTCCTTGCCCAGGTTCTTGATGATCATGTCGACGCTGAGGCCGGCTTCGCCGAGGTCGTCGAAGAGGGCGGCGATGGCCTGCGGGTTGTCGGGCAGGTCGGAGACCGTCACGCGGGTCTGCAGGCGGTCGAGGGCGACGCCGGCGATGGCCGCGTCTTCAAGGGTTTTGTCGATGGCTTTCACGATGGTGCCGGGTTGGTCGTTGAAGGAGGAGCGGACTTCGAAGGGGACGTTGTATTTCTGGGCGAACTCGACGGAGCGCGACTGCATGACCTTGGAGCCGCTGGAGGCGAGCTCGAGCATCTCCTCGTAGGAGAGCTCCTGCATCTTGCGGGCGGCGAGGACGATGCGCGGGTCGGCGGTGTAGACGCCGTCGACGTCGGTGAAGATCTGGCAGAGGTCGGCCTTGATGGAGGCGGCCACCGCGATGGCGGTGAGGTCGGAGCCGCCGCGGCCGAGGGTGGTGACTTCACCCTTGTCGGTGACGCCTTGGAAACCGGCCACGACGACGACCTTGCCTTCGTCGAGGCGCTGCAGGAGGTCGCCACCGGTGATGCGGGTGATGCGGGCGCGGGTGTGGATGTCGTCCGTGAAGATGCCGGCTTGGGCGCCGGTGCGGGAGACGGCGGGGACGCCGATGGCGTGGAGCGCCATGACGGTCAGCGCGATGGTCTCCTGTTCGCCGACGGCCATGAGGACGTCCATCTCGCGTTCGTCGGGCAAGGGCATGAGCGCCTTGGCGCGGGCAATGAGGTCGTTGGTCACGCCGGAACGGGCCGAGACGACGACGACCATGCGGTTCCCCTTGGACCACTGTTCCTTGATCTTGGCCGCGACGTTCTGGATGCGGTCGACGTTGCCGACGGAAGTGCCGCCGTATTTTTGGACGATGAGGGCCATCCTGTTAGGATTCGGGAGAGAAGATGCGGAGCACGACCGGCTCCTCGAGCACGGTCTTGAGGCGGCCGAGCTCTGTCAAGACCTTGGACATCTTCTGCTCGTCGACCGGGTAGGTGGAGAGCGTCACGGTGCCGCGGCCCTGGTTGGGGTGCTCGTATTGGATGACGCGGGCGATGGAGACCTTGTGCTTGGAGAACACGCGGTAGATGCCTTCGGAGACGCCGGCCTTGTCGAGCAGCGAGAGGCGGAGGTAGAACGGCGAGACGATCTCCGGGAGGTCGGCCATGCGCAGCTTCTTGCCTTGGCTCTCGCGGGCGGCGAGGCTGTCGGCGGAAAGGCCAGGGTTGGCGGCGCCGGTGAGGGCCGCGATGGCGTCCACGATGTCGCCGATGACGGCGGAAGCGGTGGCGTCGCCGCCGGCGCCACGGCCGGTCAGCGTCGTCGCACCGACGACATCGCCGCGTAGGGTGATGGACGGTCATCCAGTTGGCCTTGAAGTCGCGGCGGATGACGGCGAGGTGCTTGAGCGCGAAGCCGAAGCGGCGGGCGAAGTCGATGTCGGCCGGGCCGATGTTGCGGATGCCCTCGACCAGCGTGCGGTTACGCGGGGCCCACTTGCCGTGGGCGAGCCAGGCGAGGATGGAGGCCTTGTGCCAGGCGTCGATGCCATCGACGTCGAGCGTCGGGTCGGCTTCGGCGTAGCCGAGCTCCTGGGCTTCCTTGAGCGCGTCGGCGAACGAGAGGCCGTCCTCGCCCATGCGGGTGAGGATATGGTTACAGGTGCCATTGAGGATGCCGACGATGAGCTCGAAGCGGTTGGCGACGAGGCCTTCGCGGATGGCCTTGATGATGGGGATGCCGCCGGCGACGCTGGCCTCGAAGAGGAACTGGCCGCCATGCTGGCGGACGGCGGCGAAGATCTCAGGGCCGTGCTCGCAGAGCAGGGCCTTGTTGGCGGAGACCACGACCTTGCCTGCGCGGAGCGCACGGAGGGTGAGCTCGCGGGCCTTGGTGGTCCCGCCGATGAGTTCGCAGACCACGTGGACCTTGGGGTCGTCGATGATCTCGAGCGGGTTCTTGGTCAGTTTGGCGGCGGCGATCTTGACGGCGCGCTTCTTCTTGAGGTCGCGGACGCAGGCCTTGCGGAGGTCGAGCTTCACGCCGAGGCGCGACTCGAGGTCGGACTGCTTTTCGGAGAGGTGCTTCCAGACGCCTTGGCCGACGGTGCCGAAGCCGAGGATACCGATGCCGATGGTGCGAGGGGCGGACATGGAAATTAGGAAGCTTTCTTGGTGAACTTATTCTCTTCGCCGCGGAGCAGACGACCGATGTTGGAGCGGTGCGTCCAGACGTTGAAGAGCGCGATAGCGCCGGCGAAAATGAGTTGGGCGGTGCCGAGCTGCAGCGACGAGAAGAACTTGGGTAGGAGCCAGCAGGAAAGGGGCAGGGAAAGGCCCAGGGCGAGCGAGGCGACGGAGACGTAGCGGGTGGTGTAGAACGCGAGGGCCCAGAGGGCGGCGCCGATGACGATCGGGATGGGCAGGAGCACAAGCAGGCCGCCGATGGTCGAGGCCACGCCTTTGCCGCCCTTGAACTTCAGGAAGCAGGAGAAGCAATGCCCGAGCAGCGTGCCGACGAAGCCGGCGGCTAGGAGTTCGAAGCGCGGTGCGCCCGGGCTCACGGCGTCAGCCAGGAGGAACGGCAGGTAAGTGCCCGCCGCACCCTTGAGCGCGTCGAGGGCGAAGACGAGGTTGCCCGGGCCTTTGCCGAGCACGCGCTTGACGTTGGTCGCGCCCGGGTTGCCGGAGCCTTCCTTGAGGATGTCGACGCCGTAGCGCTTCGACACGAGCACGGCGAAGTTGACGGAACCCAGGAGGTATCCGACGAGCGCGCTGATCCCGAGGGCCGCGAACATCGCTTAGGCGTCGATCAGCTTGGCGCTGACGATCGCCGGATTGCGGAGGATCTCGGCCAAGGCCGAGGCGCCGGGGGCGGTGTCGAGCTGGTAGACCGCGAGCGCGTTCGCGCCACCGGTGCGGCTGAGGGCCATGTTCGCGATGTTGACGCGTTCCTTGGAGAGGAGGGTGCCGAGGGCGCCGATGATGCCGGGCTGGTCCTGGTTCTCGATGAGGAGCAGCTTGCCTTCAGGGACGAACTCCAGCGTGCGGCCGTTGATCGACACCACGCGGGCGGACTGCGCCTTGCCGAGGACGGTACCGGCGACGGAGACGGACTTGCCGCCTGCGAGCAGGGCTTCGACGAGGATGAGTTCCTTGTAGTCGGCTTCGGCCGACGAGCGGATGGTCTGCACTTCGACGCCGAGGGCCTTGAGCTTGCTCGGGGCGTTGACGTCATTGACGCCTTCCACGATGCCGCGGAGGTAGCCGCGCTGGATGGAGCGGGCGATGGCTCCGGCGCCTTGGTCGGAACCCGTGCCGAAGGTGGTCAGGCGGAGGGCTTCGACGCGGCCGGGGGCGGCCAGCTGGCGGGCGATGGCGCCGAGCTTCTCGGCGAGGGCCAGGAAGGGGCGGATGCTGGAGAGCGTCTGCGAGTCGACGGAAGGCAGGTTGACCGCGTTGGCCGGCGAGCCGCCGCTGAGGACGGTGATGGCCGCTTCAGCGACTTCGACGCCAACGTTTTCCTGGGCTTCGGCCGTGGAGGCGCCGAGGTGCGGAGAAAGGTGGGCCTTCGGAAGGGCGCGGAGCGGGTGGTCCTTGGCCATCGGCTCATCGACGAAGACGTCGAAGCCGCAACCGCCGCACTGGCCGGAAGCGAGCGCGGCCACGAGGGCGGCTTCATCGACGATGCCGCCGCGGGCGCAGTTCACGATCTTCACGCCCTTCTTCATCTTGGCGAAGGCCGCGGTGTTGACCATGCCTTCGGTCTGCGGGGTCAGCGGCATGTGGACCGTGATGTAGTCGGAAAGCACGAACACCTCGTCGAGGGTCGACATGGTCACGCCGAGGGCCTTGGCGCGGGCTTCGGTGAGGTAAGGGTCGTAGGCGAGGACCTTCATGCCGAAGGCGTTGGCGCGCTTGGCGACTTCGGCGCCGATGCGGCCGAGGCCGAGGATGCCGAGGTTCTTGCCGAAGAGTTCGGTGCCGGAGAGGGTCTTGCGGTCCCACTTGCCTTCGCGCATCGACTGGACGGCTTCGGGCACCGGGCGGGCCAAGGAGAGGAGGTGGGTGAAGGTCAGCTCAGCGGTCGCGATGGTGTTGCCCGAAGGGGTGTTCATCACGATGACGCCGCGCTCGGTGGCGGCATCGACGTCGATGTTGTCGACGCCCACGCCGGCGCGGCCGACGCAGACGAGGCGGGGGGCGGCGGCGAGGACTTCGCGGGTGATCTGGGTCTCGGAGCGGACCAGGATGGCGTCCACGTCGGCGACGAGGGCGAGGACCTTCTCAGGGGTCGAGCCATAGGCTTCGACGACCTCGTAACCCGGCTGGGCTTTGAGGAGGGCGACCCCGGTGGCGGAAATTTTGTCGGCGACGAGTACCTTAGGCATGGTGGTGGCTAATAAAGATTGGTTTGAGTCATAAATGCCCGACCTTGGCAATGGCAAGCCACTACCCCGGTTTGGGCTGTCATAACGGCAGGGGCCCAATCCGGGCTCATTTCCTCGAGGAAACGGCAAGGGTCGAGGGGGCGGTAGCCTTCGCCCGAAACCGCAAACCGCGGAGCGAAGAGGTAGAGCATGTTTTCGGCGCGCGTACAGGCGACGTAGAACAACCGGCGCTCTTCTTCGACGTCGCCGTCTTCGATGGCACGGGTCAAGGGCAGGAGGCCGTCGGCGACGCCGAGCAGGAAGACGATGGGGAACTCCAAGCCCTTGGACTGGTGGATGGTCGTCAGGCGCAGCATGTCCTGATCGGGCTCCGGCTTCTTGTCCGAAGATTCGCCGTTGAGCAGCACGACTTGCGCGACGAGGTCGCCGAGGTCTTCGAACTTCGCGGCGAAGCCGATCAGCCCGGTGAGGTCCTGTTCGCGGTCCTTCCAGTCCGGGAAGAGCGTCTTGAGGTGCGAGCCGTACCAACCCTCGATGCAGACGCGGGTCGTCTCGGCGGGCGTGCGCGCGACCTTTTCCTCGGAGCGGTCGCGGGCGGCGGTGAAGAGGTCGGCCGCCGGGTTGGTCGGCGCGGGCTTCTGGCGGGCTGCTTCGATGCCTTCCAGCATATCTTCGAGCGTGATCGTCAGGTCGTTGAAATCGTCCTTCGCGGATTCCGGGACCTTCTTGAGCACGGCGGGATCGCGGAGGGCGCGCACCATGCCGCGGCCTTGGGCCAGCTCGATGTCCTTGGCGGCCCGGGTGATCTTGTCGGCCGCAACGGGTCCGACCTTGGGCAGCAGGCAGAGCAGGCGGGAGAGCGCGACCTGGTCGGACGGGTTCTGGATGAAGCGCAGGTGGGCGAGGACGTCTTTGACGTGGATGAGGTCGAAGAACTTGTGGCCGCTGGTGATGACGAACGGCACGCCGAGCGCGTTGAGTTCCATCTGCAG
>JBEGRN010000162.1:0-4312 GCA_041180425.1 Verrucomicrobiota bacterium | reverse complement strand
GGTAGCCGTCCGCAGCCCAACCGACGTGGGTCATCTTCTTTTCGCCGCCCGAAAGGCGTTCCAAGAGCAGGGTGGGGAGTCCGTGGTAGTGGTAGGCGCCGTTGGGCTGCACGTGACCATGGTTGTCGTCGAGGCCGAGGCCCGTCCGGATCTTGGGGGTGGTCCCCATCGTCTTGTTGCTCGTCAGCGCCTCATAATGCCAAGGATTGCTGCGGTCGCCATCGTTGTAGACTTCGGCGGTGCCCGGGTCGAAGACCACCCCGTTCAGGGCGACGCCCCAAGCGGACATCATCCGGGCGGTCGAGCCGCCCTTGGCGGGCTGCGGGTTGGCCGGCACCTCGAGGTGGTACTTCTGTTCGGTGATGGCGTTGGGGTTCCCGCGGTTAGGGAACTTGGAGACCTTGTGGTCCGGGATGCCGTTGGATTCGATGATGCGCTTGTCGCCTTTCACCGTGATCGTGACTTTATTCTGGGCCGGCGGCTCGGCGTCCGCCTTATTCAGGGCCGGCCCCGTGGCCTTGACCTCGGGGGCTTTGGTATCGGCCCCATAGGATAAGGAGCACCCCAAGAGCAGGGTGAGGGGGAGGTGGCGGAGGGGGTGCATGGCGGGGTGTTCTCTCTAACTATACCCTAAGGGGGCTTAAGTGAAGATTAAGCCCTGATTTAAGGGCTGGGGGGTTGCCTTTCCCGCCTAAAACCCTCTTTTTGCCTGTATTATGGCTTCCACTACCGAAATCCTTTCCCGGTCCGTCGCTGGGATGAACGCCCTCGCCACGGTCTTCCTGGTGGTCGGCATCCTCCGCATCAAGGCCGGCGACCGGATCGGCCACGGCAAGGCCATGGGGGCGGCGGTGCTGACTTCCGCGCTCTTCCTTGCCCTCTACTTGGCCTCCAAGGTCCACCTCTGGGTGTCCCTAGGGAAGACCAATATCATCTATCGAGAAGGCACCAGCATGACTTGGGACAAGGTCGTCTATTACTTGATCCTCTTCCCGCACATCGCCCTGGCGATTGGGGTCACCCCTTTCATCCTCTGGGCGGTCAAGCTCGCCAAGGCCGGTCGCCTGGAGGAGCACAAGCGCCTCACGCGGTGGGTCTTCCCGGTCTGGCTCTACGTCTCGGTGACGGGGGTTCTCGTGTGGGCCTTCATGGAGTTCAGCGGCTCGCTCGCCGCGGTCGCGACGAAGGCTCCCTGAGCGAGATTTTCCCCTCGCCCGGCAAGGGGATTCGGGTTTCACTGCGCTCACGTTTATGGAGAGCACGGAGCGTACCGCCAACCCTCAGACCGAGAAGCTGATCCTCTGGAGCTGCTTCCTGCTTTTCTGCACCGTGCTCGGTTTCGTGTATTCGACCTATCAGGAAGAAGAAGAGCGCCTTGCTGCGATGCGCCTCAATGAGAAGCAGAAGGAAGACACTTTCAACGCCATCGAACGCCAGCGCGAACAGACCGCGCGCTATATCGATCGCTTTACCCGTGACCCGGAATTCGTCCGCGACCAGGCCCGTGAGCGTCTCGGCGTGGCCGAGCCCGGCGAAGTGGTGATCCGTTTGGACGGCGGCGCCGCCTTGGCGCAGCCCGCTCCGCAGGCCAAGCCCGCAGGCCAGCGCTAAGCATCCTTGCTTGCCTGCAGGCCCCGTCGGGGGCATTCCTCTGTCATGTCCGCACGTAAGAAGGCACAAGCGACTTGGGGCGGCCGGTTCAGCGCCGGTCCCGCCGAATTGATGCTCCGTTTCGGCGAGTCGGTCTCCTTTGACCGCCGTCTCTGGGCGCAGGATATCCGCGGCTCCAAGGCGCATGCCACGATGCTGGCCAAGGTCGGCATCCTCACCGCGCGCGAATGCGCCGCCATCGTCAAGGGCCTCGACGGCATCGCCCGCGAGATCGCCGCCGGCAAGTTCGTCTGGAGCGAGTCGCTCGAAGACGTGCACATGAACATCGAGAGCGCGCTGACGAAGCGCGTGCCCGCCGCCGCCAAGCTGCACACCGCCCGTTCGCGCAACGACCAGGTGGCCACCGACGTCCGCCTCTGGATCAAGGACCAGGTGACCGCCGTCGACGCCGCCCTCGTCGGCCTGCTCCGCGCGCTCGTCGTCCTCGCGCAGGCCAACGCCGACGTCATCCTGCCGGGCTACACGCACCTGCAGCGCGCCCAGCCCGTCTCCGTCGCGCACCACCTCTTGGCCTACGTCGAGATGTTTGCCCGCGACCGCGCGCGTTTCGCCGCCGCCGCTGCTTCCGCCAACTGGTGCCCGCTGGGTTCGGGCGCCATCGCCGGCACCACCTTGCCGATTCGCCGTGACATCACCGCGAAGCTCCTCGGCTTCGTCGACGCGAAGGGCCGCCCGCAGGTGACGACCAATTCGATGGACGCGGTCGCCGACCGCGACCCGGCCACGGAGTTCTGCTTCGCCGCCGCGCTCTGCGGCGTGCACCTCTCCCGCCTCGCCGAGGACATGATCCTCTGGTCCACCGCCGAGTTCGGCTTCGCGCGCATGCCCGATGAGTTCTCGACGGGGTCCTCGCTGATGCCGCAGAAGCGCAACCCTGATTCGATGGAACTGCTGCGCGGCAAGGCCGCCCGTTTCCAGGCCGCGTTGACGCACCTGCTCACCCTGACCAAGGGCCTGCCGCTGACCTACAACCGCGACCTGCAGGACGACAAGCCGCCGCTCTTCGATGCGGCCGACCAGATCCTGCTCTCGCTCGACGTCGCCGCGGCCACCTTGCGCGGCACGACCTTCAACCGCGCGCGTTGCCTCGCGGCCGCTGCTGATCCCGCGCTCCTCGCGACCGACCTCGCCGATTGGCTGGTGCGCAAGGGCATGCCTTTCCGCCACGCGCACCACGCGGTCGGCCGCCTCGTCGCCCTCGCCGAGAAGTCGGGCGTGGCGCTCGACAAGCTTTCCGACGCCGCCGCGCTCACCGCCGACGCCGCCTTCACGAAGGGTTGGCGCGAGGTCTTCAGCTTGCCGCGGGGTTTCGCCGCGCGCGAGAACACCGGCATGCCGGGTCCGCAGGCCGTGGCCCGCGAACTCGCCCGCTGGCAGAAGTCGCTCCGCTAAGCGGGGATGAACGTCGGTTTGCTCATCGGTTCCTGCCTCACGGCCAGCCTGTCGCCTGGGCCGGCGGCCTTGTCGACCATCGAGACGTCGCTGCGTTACGGCAAGCGCCGGACTTTCTGGCATACCTTGGGCCTCGCGGTCGGTGAGACGCCGCACCTTTTCTTGGCGCTCTTCGGGACGCTCTGGCTTTCTCGTCACCTCCCCTATGCCTTGGCGGCGATCGGTTGGGCGGGCGTGGCGTATTTCCTGTATCTAGGGGTGGGGCATATCGCGCGTCCACGGACGAGCTTGCCCACCGCCGTCGGCATCGAAGGGGGCGCCGGGAAACTGTTCCTACGCGGGGCTTGGGTGAACTTCTCCAACCCTAAGACCATCCCGTGGATGCTCGTCATCATCCAGGCCGCGGGGGTGCCGGCGGACCAGGTCGCTTGGTCGACGACGGGCGTCTTCCTGCTTTGCACGTTGGGGTCCGAACTTTCGGTGATGAGCTTCTACGCCTTGGTCGGCGATCGCTTGCGCGTCCGTTTGAAGGATGCGGCCACCATCCGCCTCGTCGACCGCGTGACAGGCGTGCTTTGGCTGGCCCTCGGACTTTTGCTCGCCGGTCGCTTGCTTACTTCACCGTGAGCGAGCCGGTGAGGCGGATGTCCTCGGAGGAGGCGCCGACTTCGACCTTTTCTTCGCCGGGGAAGAGCGTGAACCCATGCTTGGACACGTCCCAGGTGGCGAAGGTGTCGGGCTTGTAGGTCAGCGTGACGACCTTGCTTTCGCCGGCCTTGAGGGCGACGCGCTGGAACGCGACGAGCTGGCGGTGCGGGCGCACGACCGGGCCGTGGCCGCTGACGTAGGCCTGCACGACCTCTTCGCCGTCGCGGTTGCCGGTGTTCTTGACCTCGACGGTGAGCGTCTGGGTCTGGCCGAGGGCCGGGTTGGCCGAGGGCAGGGTGAGGTTCTGATACTGGAACTGCGTGTAGCTACGGCCATGGCCAAAGGCCCAGAGCGGCTTGCCCTTGAGATACATGTAGGTGAAGCCCTGGGAGATGTCATAGATATCACGCGACGGCACTTGGGCCTCGGAAGCGTAGACCGTGTAGGGCAGACGGCCCGCCGGGTTGACGGCGCCTAGGAGGACGTCCGCCACGGCGAGGCCTTGCGCTTCGCCGCTCCACCAGGCGGCGAGCACGGCGGGCGCTTGGGCTTGGATCGACGGTACGGTCAAAGGGCCGGCGTTGCAGAGCACCACCACCGT
>JBEGRN010000161.1:0-4316 GCA_041180425.1 Verrucomicrobiota bacterium | reverse complement strand
TCGAAGCGGTAAGCGTAGGGCTTCACCACGGCGCGTTCGAGGTCCATCAGGCGCGCGTCCATCGCCTCGTGCTCGCGGTCCAGCGCGGCGGCCGCGGGATTCGTAGGGTCGAACTTCCGGCGGAGGACGTCCGCGGCCCAGAGTTTGTCGCGGGCCTCGATGAGGTCTCGGAGCGCATCGGCCTGCGCTTCCCAGGCGCCACCCGGCTCCCAACCGTTGGTCGTGGCGGTGGAGATGTTCTCACCTTTCGCGAGGAGCTCGGCGGCATAACGGCCGATCGCGCGGCCTTCGACGCGCACTTCGTAGCGGCCAGGCGCGAGGCCTTCGACGCGGAGGCGGTAACCGTTGAGCGTCTCAGGCAACGGAATCCAGCGGTACTGCAGGGCGCCGAGAATGCCGAAGGTCCAAGGCAAGCCGGCGTCGAGGCGACGGAATGAGACCGCCGTCGGGGTCGCTTGGAGGTCGGTGATGGTGCAGCCTTCGGCGCGCACGAGCCGGCCGGTGGCGTCGACGTGCGCGAGCGAGACCTCCTTGGGTCCGCCGAGTCCGCGGATCATCGCGAAGCCCATCGCCAATTGGCCGAGTTCGTTGAGGTGCACGCCGTCCGCCGCATGCAGGCGCGTGTGCTTGGCGACGTCCTTCTCGCCGGCGTTCGACTGGAGGACGCGTCGCTGGATCTCGCGCATGCCGCGGGAAAGGTCGATGGTCGAGGCGCCGAGCGATTTCGCCAACGCCATGCCGTCATCGGCCATGCGCTGCAGGTATGCCTGCTCGGCGGTGTCCGGCGCTTCGGCGGTGATCGCGGGCGAGCAGATGGTGACGCGGATGCCGCGACGTTGGCAGCGCTCGACGATGCCGCGGATGCCTTCGAGGTAGCGGTTGCGGTGCTCGTCATCGGCCTTCGTCCCCCACCCGATGTCGTTGATGCCGAAAGCGACGGTCACGACCGTGGCGCCCTGGTCGATGACATCGCGGTCGAGGCGCGCAAGGCAACCGTAGGCGGTGTCGCCGCCTTGGCCGGCGTTGAGGAAACGGACTTTGCGGTCAGGGTAGCGTAGGAGCGTGTACTGCTCGACGAGCTTGCTGTAGCCGCGGGCTGCGGTGATGCTATCGCCGAGGAACACGAGTTTGTCCCCGTCGCGCAGGGCGAAGTCGTCGGCCCGGGCGCTCGGGCTCACGGCCCAAAGAAAGAGGAGACAAGTGAGGGTCCGCATCATCCCCTCACCTTGAAGAAAGCCCCCTACGGCCGTCAACGACCCTCATTTTAAAGGCATAAATAGGTCCGTAACCGACTTTTAGCCGTCCTGGACGGTTTTTTCGTGCAAACCCTTGACACCCCCCTGCCATCGGCTGATAGTACGGCCAGTCAATTTCAACTCAGGTAACGCCTCCCTTATAAAGGACGCCACAAGTCGCGAGGGCGACTAACGGAACTAGGATTAACAACTCTCCGTACCCGACCCCAGAGCTCCGTAGCTAGAGCTCTGGAACACTTTGTCCGGAAAACCGCCCCTCCCTGCCCTGCGCCGCGAGGGGCGCTTTATCGCCCGCAATCAGGACTTGGAGCAAAGCGCCAGGCGTAGATAAAGGAAGCCACCCCATGAGACCCCTCTTGCTGCTGGCCACCAGCCTGCTAGCCACGGGCATCGCAGCCCAAACGCCGATCATGCATGACGTGGTCGTCTACGGAGATTCCGCCGCCGCCGTGGCCGCCGCGGTCCAAGCGAAGCGCCAAGGCCTCGACGTGGTCCTCGTCAACTCCACCGACTTCCTCGGCGGCATGACCTGCAGCGGCCTCTCCGCGAGCGACATCTTTCACCGCGACGCGGTCGGCGGCGTCGCCCGCGAACTCTACGGACGGATCGGCCAGCACTACGGCAAGGAGTACGTGGACTACTTCGAGCCGCATGTGGCCCAAGCGGCGATGGATGCGCTGGTCAAGGACACCGGGCTGACCGTCGTCTTCAAGGAAACCCTCGACCGCTCCCCAGGCGGCGTCACGAAGGAAGGGACCCGCATCCAGGCCTTCCGTACCTCATCGGGCAAGGTCTTCGCGGCTAAAGTCTTCATCGACGCGAGTTACGTGGGCGACCTGATGGCGGCGGCGGGCGTTTCCTATTCCGTCGGACGAGAACCGAACACGCTTTTCGCCGAGACCTTGAACGGGGCGCAACGCGGCGACGACAAGCCGCGCAAGCACTATACCCAAAAAGACAAGGACCACTTCATCAAGGACGTCGATCCATACGTGAAGCCTGGCGACCCGGGCAGCGGCCTGCTGCCTTTTGTCTTCGCCGAAGACCCCGTGCCTGGCGAGGGCGACCGCCGCATCCAAGCCTACAACTACCGTCTTTGCGTGACGACGGACCCGGCCAACCGGTTGCCGTTCGCCAAGCCCGAAGGCTACCGCGAACTCGACCATGAGATGCTGCTGCGCAACCTCGAAGCCGGGGACGTCCGTTTCCCCGCCCTGATCCACAAGCTACCCAACGGCAAAGCCGACTGGAACTCCATGCATGCAGTCGGCACCGATTACGTCGGCGCAAACTGGGCCTACCCCGAAGCCGACTATGCGACCCGCAGGAAAATCGAGCAGGCGCACGAACTTTACATCCGCGGGCACCTCTGGACGCTGGCCAACCACCCGCGCGTGCCGGCGGAGATCCGCGCCGTGGCCGCCAGCTACGGGCTCTGCAAGGACGAGTTTCCGGCCAACGGCGGTTTCTCCCCGATGATCTACATCCGTGAGGCCCGCCGGCTGCAGGGCGCATACGTGATGACCGAACAGGACTGCAAAGGGAAGCGCCGGGCGGACGACCCTGTTGCCCTCGCCAGCTTCGGCCTCGATTCGCACGCCGTCCGCTACTTCGTCACCCAACGGGGCTTCTTGGAGCGTGATGGGGTCATCTGGAACGTGCCACCCCGCCCTTATGGCGTTTCCTACCGTAGCCTGACCCCCAAAGCCGAGGAATGCACCAACCTCCTCGTCCCGGTCTGCCTCTCGGCGACCCATGCCGCCCATGGCTCCATCCGCATGGAGCCGGTCTTCATGCAGTTGGGCCAAGCCGCCGCCATGGCCGCGGGCCTCGCCATCAAAAATGGCACCAGCGTCCAGGCGGTCCCCTATGCCCCCGTGAGGGATTTGCTCAAGGCAGCCCATCTTCCCGTGGAATGGACCGCTTCCACGGCTCCCAAGGGGACCCCCACCAAAGGGGGCAAGAAATAGCCGGTAGGAGTTTTTGACAAAGTCCAAATCTTGATTTCGGTGGTGTTTCATGCGGGACCCGGAAACCACCTTGCGCCAACACGACCTGCCGGTCACGGCCCAGCGTACCGCCGTGCTCCGCGCGGTCTCCCGTCACCCGCATGCGACCGCTGATGCGATCGCCGAAGTGGTCCGCGTGGAATTGGGCTCCATCTCCCGCCAGTCGGTCTACAACGTGCTGAACGTGCTCACCGACAAAGGCATCCTCCGTCGCATCCAGCCTGCCGATTCCGCCGCGCTCTACGAAGACCGCATCGGCGACAACCATCACCACCTCGTGTGCCGTTCCTGTGGCCACACCGAAGACGTCTGTTGCGCCGTCGGCGCGGCTCCCTGCCTGACCGCGCACTCGCACCACGGCTTCCGCATCGACGAAGCCGAAGTGATCTACTGGGGCACCTGCCCCGCCTGCCAAAAGAAGAAACGCTAAACCCTTTCCCATCCCCTATCCCCTATCCCCCACCCGCTATCCCCCATCCCCTTTCCCCTATCCCCCATCCCCTTTCCCCCACTCTCCCTCCCTACCATGTCCGACATCTCCAAATGCCCCGTCATGGGCCACCTGGCCCCTGCCAACCGACACACCGCCGCCGCGGGCATGTCCAACCGCGATTGGTGGCCGAACCAGCTCAACCTGAACATCCTGCGCCAGAACTCGGCGAAGAGCGATCCGCTCGCCCCGAACTTCGACTACGCCGCGGCGTTCAAGCAGCTCGACCTCGAGGGGCTCCGCAAGGACCTCGCTGCGCTCATGACCGACTCGCAGGAATGGTGGCCCGCCGACTACGGCCACTACGGCCCCTTCTTCATCCGCATGGCGTGGCATAGCGCCGGCACCTACCGCGTCAGCGATGGCCGCGGCGGCGCGGGCTACGGCACGCTGCGCTTCGCCCCGCTGAACAGCTGGCCCGACAACGCCAACCTCGACAAGGCGCGCCGCCTGCTCTGGCCCATCAAGCAGAAGTACGGCCAGAAGATCTCCTGGGCCGACCTCATGGTCCTCACCGGCAACGTCGCCCTCGAGACCATGGGCTTCAAGACCTTCGGCTTC
>JBEGRN010000160.1:0-4348 GCA_041180425.1 Verrucomicrobiota bacterium | reverse complement strand
AGGTAAAGTCGGGGTATTTTTTCGAACCGCCGCCGGAGAACTCGGGGTAGGCGCGGTTGGCCGCGGCGGCGTGGCCGGGCATGTCGATCTCGGGGATGACAGTGATGCCACGGGCCTCCGCGTAGGCGACCAATTCGCGGACGTCGTCCTGCGTGTAGAAAGTGGCCGACGCCGCTTTGTCGGTGTAGTTGCCGAGCGCTCCGGTGGTCGTGAGCTTCGGGTACTTCTTGATCTCGATGCGCCAGCCCGGTTCGTCGGTGAGGTGCCAGTGGAACACGTTCAGCGTGAGCAGCTCCATGGCGTCGAGCAGGCGCTTCACGCCCGCCTTGCCGGTGAAGTGCCGGGACTCGTCGAGCATGTAGCCGCGGTGGGCGTAGCGCGGCGCATCGACGATCGTGCCGCAGGGCACGGCCCAACCGGAGGCGGAGCCCCAAGCGAGCTGGCGGAGCGTCGTGAGCGCCGCGTTGAGCTGGTCGTCGGGACCGTAGGCGATATCGATGCCCGTGGGCTGGATACGCAAGGTGTAGCCACCCGTCTTGAGGCGCGAAAGGCGAAGCGTCGTTGAGCCCTCGAAGGCGCGGCCCATGAGCGTGCGCGTCTGGCCGTCGGGTCCGGTGATTCTGACGGGCTTTTTGTCTTCTGCGCTGACCGCGACGACCTTGACGCCGCCATCAGCGGTCAGGATGCGTTGTACCTTGGCGAATTCATCAGGGGTCGCGTCCCAGACCCGGAGCTCGTCGGCCTTGAACATCTCGGTGCCCAGTTCGAGCGCGTTGGGGCGGGGCAGGAGCAGCGGTTCGGCGGCAATGGCGAAGGTCGCGCAGATGCAGCAGAGGAGGGTGGTCCATGGGCGGAGGAGCATGGGGTGACTATGGGCGTTTTGCCTTAGGTGAGGAGTCAAAACGGCCATAGTCACCCCATGGGGGGTGTGGGTTGGGGGTTGCGGAATGGTCGCGGCCTACGGCCGCATGAGCCTTAGGATAGGGACGCGACGAAGGGATGGTTAATGCCCATGCCTTTGCGCTTCTTGTTTCGCTCGGTAGCGGATTAGCCCTCCGAGCAGGTTACCGGTCATGTCGTATTTGGACTGCAGTTCGTCCGCTTGTTTTTGCGTGATGTAGTTGAGGTCTAGGCAAAGCAGGGTCTGAGTCTCGAGTTCAGCCAGCGAGCCCCTAGCTATCAGCAGGAATCGCAGGGCATCACGGTTGGCGCCGCGTGCATCCCCTTCGGCAATGTTCGAAGGTATTGAGATCGCCGCACGACGCATCTGGTCGGCTAGGCTTCGGTCTTTCGTGGCCAGCCCTTGCGTCACCCGATAGATGTCTGTGACGAGCCTGCGGGCTTCCTTCCAGGCCAGCAGATCGCGGTAGTCATTGATGGGAGATGGGTCATGCGAATCCATGTCCAGAGCCTGCAGATGGCCGCACGGGTTGCATCAACGCCGAAGCCCTATGGATGAGCCCTTAGGGCTTAAAGAGAAAGCCCCTAGCCAACCCTCAACCCCCAACCCTCAACCCTCAACCCGCAAAATGGGAATAGGATGATGCTGCCTTCCTCGCAACCCTCACCCCACAACCCGCAACCCTCATAAGCGACAGCTTCGCTGTCGCTTACTTCTTCTCCTCCGGCACTTCCGTCAGTTCTTGGACGAGGCCTTGGGCGGTGAAGTAGGCGTTGCGCTGGGTGAAGCGGGCGACGAGCTGCTTCACTTCCTCGGCGGTGGCTTCGTCCTTCGGCTTCTCGGCCTTGGCGGCGCGGAGGAAGACGGTGTCGCCGTTGCCGGTGCGGATGCCCGCGGTGATCTTGCCGACGCCGGCGACCTCGAGGACCTGGCCGGTGCTTTCGTTGATGCCGGAGAGGCTCTCCGGCGTGTTCACGACGGTGAAGGGGGCGGGCGTCGAAGTCGTCAGGCCGAGGGCCTTGGCGCTGTCGGTGAAGGACTTGCCGGCGGCGGCGTCTTCCTGGAGGCGCTTGGAGATGCGGGCGATCTCTTCGGCCTGCAGGCGGGCGCGCTCGTTGCTGCGCCAGTTGGACAGGGCGAGGGCCTTGACCTCTTCAAATGCGGGCAGGCGGGATTCGATGCGCTTGTTCAGGAGCACGAAGATGGCGGCGTCTTCGGCGCGGAACATGTCGGTGCGCCATTCCTTGTCGGTCAGCTCGCCGGCGAGGCGGAGGGCTTCGGCGGGGATCTTGGCTTCGGTCGGAGGGTTGTTCACTTCGTAAGCAGCGAGGGGCGTGAGCTTGGCGCCCTGGGCCTTGAGCCACTCGGTGAAGGCCTTGGAGTCGGCCTTGTGGGATTCGGTGGGGAACTTGTCGCCGAGTTCTTCGCCGACCTTGCCGGCGAGGTTGCGGATGGCGCGGTCGGCGCGGATGAGCTTCTCGATGTCGGCGCGGCGGGCGAGGGCCTGTTCCTTGACCTTGCCGGGCTCGAACTTGAACTTCTCGGCCACGTTGTAGCCTTCGAGGACGATCTCGTCGTCGGTGATGGTCGAGGTGTCGGGCTCGGTCTTGGTGAACGAGACGACGGTGACCTCGACCTTGGCGGGCAGGCGGTAGGCTTCCTTATTGGCTTCGAAGGCGGCCTTGGCCTTGGCTTCGTCGTCGGCGACGGTGGCCTTGAAGTTGGCGTTAGAGAAGGTGGCGGCGTCGACGGTCCAGAGCGTCTTCTCGCGCTGGATGAGGCGCTTGATCTGGGCGGTCGTGGCGTGGCCGGGGCCGGAGAGGAGGGCGACGGCCTTGTTCACGCGCCAGGAGTCCTGGAGGTAGCCTTCGAAGCGGGCGCGGGTCTCGACGTCGGACGCGTTGAGGGCCTTGGAAGCGTAGTCGAGGAACTTGTTGAGGTTCTCGAAGTTCTCTTTCCCGTCCGGGCCGGCGGTGGCGAGCAGGGCAAGCTTGCGGACTTCGCTGTCGGACGGGTTGGGGATGTGCAGGGAGTCGGCGAGGCTGAGCTCGGCGACGAACTGGAAGTAGGAGCGGCCTTCATTACGCTGGCCCGTGAAGCTCGCGAAGCTCAGGGAGTCGCGGTAGCGGGTCGCGAGCTTGGGGCTGTTGAGGTCGTACCCGAGGTACATCCGGGTATTGGTGTCCGTGGCGCCGCGGTTGCCGTAGCCGTAGAAGACGAACGAGCCGACGATGACGACGAGCAGGAAGCTGAAGATCAGGCGGTGGTGCTTGGAGGTGGCGCCTTGGAGCCAAGTAATCATCCCGCCACCTTGGTAAGCCCTTTGGCCGCTGTCAATCAGTCGAGGGATGCGCCCTTGCGCTTGCGCAGGCCCGATTTCCGCCTAACCCTGCGGCGTGGCCAAGCCCATCCAGTGCATCGTCGCCGTCGCCCAAAACGGCGTTATCGGGCGGGAAGGGCGCCTTCCTTGGCATATTCCGGAGGACTTGGCTTGGTTTTTGGACCAGACCGCCGGTGGGGTCATGATCGAGGGGCCGGCCTGCTATGCGGAGCTCGGCAAGGCCTTGGAGGGGCGGGGGACGGTGGTCGTTTCCCGCGACCCCGCGAAGTCCTTCCCCGGGGCCGAACGGGCCGTCGACCTGCCTGCCGCGGTGGCGCTGGCGGAGGCCATGCCGTGGACGGGTCCGACCTGGATCACCGGCGGCGAGCGCATCTATGCCGAGGGCTTGCCCCTTTGCTCCAAACTTCTGATCACCCGCATCCATCGCGCCTTCCCAGGCGACCGTTTCTTCCCCGCCGATTGGAACCAGCAGTTCACGAAGCTCGCGTGGTCGAAGGACGGCGAAGTCGATGGGTTGAGGTATACGTTCGAAGTTTGGGAGCGATGACGCTCCCAAACTTCGAACGAGGGGACAAGTGGGCACGGTGACAAGGGGACTTGGGGCGCGACGAGGGTAGGGGCAGCACCGCGTGCTGCCCTAGGGGATTACAGAGTACAGATGACAGAGGACGGATGAAGGGGTTGGCGGTTGGGAGAGGCTTCCGCGATCCATCGACCCATTCCTCGACTCTGCCCTCAATCCGACAAGGTCGTGATGCCGTCCCGACCCTGCCCGCTAGGACAGCACGTGGTGCTGTCCCTACCCGAGATGCAGTTTGAAAAGGGTGGGCAAACGGGGAGCCGGAATGTCAGCAGGCGGCCCGAGGCCGCTGCCATTCCCCATGTCCCCGTGTCCCCTTGCCCACGTGTCCCCTCGCGACTATGGCTGATTTGGCTCCTCATGGAGCCCGAATCAGCCATAGTCGCGCCATGCTCCTACCCCTGCTGTTCCTGGCTGCTGTCATGCCTCCGGCGATCGACGATGAAGCCAAGGTGCCTCCGTACACGGTGCCTGACGTGCTCGTCGCGAACGATGGACATAAGGTCGCCACCGCGAAGGAGTGGAA
>JBEGRN010000159.1:0-4647 GCA_041180425.1 Verrucomicrobiota bacterium | reverse complement strand
CATGCCGCCGATGAGGCGGGTGGAGACGCCCCACGACGTGGTGTGTGCGTACTGCTGCGTGGCGTTCTCGTCCTGGAAGCGGATGTTGCAGGACTTGGCAAAGTTCTGGCCAAGGTAGTGCGACGTGCCGGCCTGCAGGGCCTTGCGGTCCTGCATCATCGATTCGATGCACAAGGTATCGACGGCGCCGGGGAAGCGCTCGCCTTCGGTCTTGCGGCCCATGATGACGGGCATGGCCATGTAGTTCTCGGCGAAGTCCGCGTAGACCTTGAGCATCTTGTTGGTCTCAGGAAGAGGCGCGTACGCATCTCCCAACGGACGACGTTGGCCCACTGGTTGATGAGGATCGGGAGGTCGCGGTACGACTGCACCCACTTCGAGTAGGTCTCGCCGATGATGGTCTCGGAAGTCGGGCGGACGATGAGGGGCTCCTCGAGTTCGCCGGCCGGGACGAGCTTGCCGTCGGGACCCGCTTCGAGGCGCGAGTGCGTGACGACGGCGCATTCCTTGGCGAAGCCGTCGACGTGCGCGGCTTCCTTCTGGATGTAGCTGACCGGGATGAAGAGCGGGAAGTAGGCGTTCACGTGGCCGGTCTCCTTGAACAGCGCGTCGAGGTCGCGCTGGATGTTCTCCCAGAGGGCGTAGCCCCACGGCTTGATCACCATGCAACCGCGGACGGCGCTGTTCTCGGCGAGGTCGGCGTGCTTGATGACCTGCAGGTACCACTCGGGGTAGTCTTCGGCGCGGGTCGGCGTGATGGCGGTCTTGGGCTTGGCGGCAGGCTGCTGGGACATGCCGCCACTAAAGAGCAAGGAATGACCGGAGGGCAAGAGGGATGGAGCAGGCCAAGGGCCTCCCGACCGACCTACCCTCGCCGTGCCCGCCAAAAACGCGGGCGCCCGCTCAGGTCCGGCAAGCCGCTGGCTTCCACGTAGCCCAGCTGGCTCGAGAGCGCCGCCAAGGCGGCGTGCTGGTCGATGCCGGTTTCGCAGAGCACCCAGCCGCCAGACCTCAGATGGGCGGGCGCCGCGGTCAAAATCTTCCGCAAATCCGCCAGGCCCTCCTCCGGCGCGACCAGCGCGGACATCGGATCGAACTGGCGCACCTCGGGCTCCGCCTCGGCGACTTCAGCGTCCGTGAGGTAAGGAGGGTTGGAGACGATGAGGTCATACGCGTCCGTAACCGCGCCGAACCAATCCGACTCCGCGAAGGCCACGCGGGCCGATAGGCCGCATCGCTCCGCATTCTCGCGAGCCAAAGCCAAGGCCTCGGGTGAACGGTCGACGGCTTCGACGACCCACGCAGGGCGCTCCGCCGCCAAGGCCAAGGCAATCGCCCCTGAACCGGTGCCGAGGTCGAGCACGCGCACGGCCTGCTCGGCCGGGAACAGCGCCATCGCCAGGTCGACTAGTTCCTCCGTCTCGGGCCGAGGGATGAGCGCGCGCTTATCCGACTTCAAGACGAGGTCGCGGAATTCGACCTGTCCGACGATGTGCTGCAGCGGCTCGCGGTTGCCGCGACGGACAGTGAGCGCCCGCAGCTTCTCGACTTCCGGGTCGGTGAGGAGGCGCTCGAACTGCAGGTACAAATCGAGACGCTTGAGGCCCAAGCCGGCCGCGAACAGATGCTCGGCCTCGGTGCGCGGGGACTCCAGGCCTTTGCGCGAGAGAAACTCCGCGGCCTTCTTCAGCGTATCGAGCAGGTTCTGCACAGGCTTAGCGGGCCGCCGCGCGGGTGAGGCGGTCGTTGTAAGCCACGCCGATGCCGGAGGCTTCGGCGAGTTCCGCTTGAATGAGGTCGAAGCCGCGGGCATCGAGCTGGCGGAGCAGGTCGAACAAGTGGCGCGCGCCTTCTTCAGCGGAGCCCTGTTCCGACAGGTAGAAATCCGTCGGGCCCACCGGTAGGTCGGGACGGCGAGCCAACAGCAGGCGGGCGACCTTGCCGGTGGCTGCCGGCGGCGTGGCACCGCGGGCGAACAGCTGGACGCGCGTGGCCGGGCTGTAATGACGGTCCAGCATGCCAGGCGCAGCTTGCGCCGTCTGCTGGCTGGCGGCACGCGTGACGACTTCGATGGGGCCCAGCTTGGCCTGCAAGGCCTCGAGCGTGATGGGCCCCGGACGCAGCAAGCGCGCCCGGCCTGGCACGGAGAGATCGAGGATGGTCGACTCGACGCCATGCGTACACGCCCCACCCTCGACGATCCACGGACAACGGGCGCCCAGCGAATCGCTGACGTGCACGGCCTTGGTGGGGCTGACGTAGCCGAAGGGATTCGCGCTCGGGGCGGCCAGCGGACGGCCGCTCAGGCGCAGCACTTCGCGGAAGACCGGGTGCGCGGGGATGCGCACGGCGACGGTGGCTTGGCCAGCCGTGACGAGGTCAGGCACGCAGGCCTTACGGCGCAACACGACCGTCAGCGGACCAGGCCAGAAACCGGCCAACGCGGCCAAACGGGCATCCGGCTCGGCGACTTCCGCCAACGCGGCCTGATCAAGCACGTGCACGATGAGCGGATCGAGCAGCGGTCGACCCTTGATGGTGAAGACCTGCGCCAACGCCGCAGGGTTCAACGCGTCCGCGGCGAGGCCATAGACGGTCTCGGTCGGCAAGGCCACGCAGTGCCCCGTCCGCAAGAGCTCCGCCGCGCGCGACAGGTCGGTCGGCGAGGAGGACAGGAAACTGGCGGCGGGCGAGGACAAGGGAACTCGGACTGTGCGGAAAGCAGGTGGGTCGGCAACCTCCGGACAACAAAAAGGCCGCCCAGAAGGCGGCCCGGAAAAAGCATCGGGGAAACCCGATTACTTCATCGTGATCATATTTCGGGCGCGCTTGACGGCCTTCGAAATATGACGCTGCTGGCGGGCGGTGAGGCCGGTCAACTTGCGGGGCAGGATCTTGCCCGTCTCGGTGACGTAGCGCGACAGGGCCTCGGGTTCGGTGAAATCGAAATCGAGGGGGTTGCGGGAACGCTTGAGCTTACCTTCGGTAGTCATGGGAGGGTTTTTGGTAAGGGATGCAGGGCTTTGGGCAAGAAGGAAAAGGCGATTCCGGGCTAGAAGGCTAGAAAGGGCCCTAAATTAGCAAAAAAGCGGTTTTTATGCCCCTCGGCCTACCCTTTTCGGCGCAGGCAGATCAGGAACTCTTTGTTCCCCTCCCCTCCCTCAATCGGGGAAGGAATGACCCCGAGGACCTCGGCCCCCGGCAAGTCACGGCTCGCCGCAGTCAGGCCTTCGACCACCCGGGCGTGGATCAAGGGGTCCTTGATGATGCCCCTCCCCTTGTCGGCTTCCGCCTTGGTGGCTTCGAACTGCGGCTTGATGAGCGCGACGAGATGGCCGCCCGGCGCCACGCGGGCCCAAGCCACCGGCAAGACCAGGGAGAGCGAGATGAACGACAGGTCCATGACCACGATGCCGTAGAGTTCGTGTGGCAGCTTCGCGGTAGGCAGGTCGCGCGCGTTGAACTTCTCGAAGTTCGTCACCCGCGGGTCGCTGCGCAACTTCTGGTGCAACTGAGCCGTCCCGACGTCCACACAGGTCATGCTCGCGACGCCGCGTTGCAGAAGGCAATCGGTGAACCCGCCGGTCGAGGCGCCGACGTCGAGCCCATGCCGGCCAGCGACGTCGACCTGGAAATGGGCGAGGGCCGCGTCGACCTTCTCGCCGCCGCGCGACACGAAGCGCGGCGGTTGGTCGACGGTCAGGAGCGCGTCCTCCGGGAAGGACTGCGAGGCTTTCTGCACCACGCTGTCCGGGCCGGAGCGCACCTTGCCCGCCAAGATCAACGCCTGGGCCACGGAACGCGACGGGGCCAAGTGGAGCTTCAGCAGGAGCTCGTCGGCGCGGAGTCGTCCAGGCTTGGCCGCCATGGAATCAGTCGAGGAAACCCGTCAATGGGGAGGTCGGCTGCGCCGCGACGGACCCGGCCCCGAGGCCCGCTTCCCGCGCCAAGCGGCCCGCCCGCACGGCCAAGGCGAAAGCCTGCGCCATCGCCACGGGCTCGCCGGCGGAAGCGATGCCCGTGTTCACGAGGACCGCGTCGGCGCCGAGCTCCAGCGCCTCGGCGGCGTGCGACGGCGCACCGAGGCCGGCGTCGATGACGACGGGCACGCGGGCTTGTTCGATGATGATGCGGAGGAAATCGCGCGACAGCAGCCCGCGGTTCGTGCCGATAGGCGCGCCGAGCGGCATGACCGCGGCGGCACCGACTTCTTCCAAGCGCTTGGCGAGGACGGGGTCGGCATGGATGTAGGGTAAGACCGTGAAACCCTTCTTCACCAACTCACGGCAAGCCTCCAAGGTCTCGACCGGATCTGGCATGAGGTACTTCGGGTCCGGGTGGATCTCCAGCTTCAGCCAAGAAGTGCCCAGCGCCTCGCGAGCCAATTCCGCGGCGAAGATGGCCTCCTTGGCCGTACGGACGCCCGAGGTGTTCGGCAAAATCAGGTGCTTCTTCGGGTCGAGCGCGGACAGGATCCCGTCGTCCTTCGCCCCAAAGCGGACGCGCTTCACGGCGACGGTCACCACCTCGGCGCCCGACGCGTCGAGGACGGCGCGCAAGGCGGCGGCGGACGCGTACTTGCCCGTGCCCGTGAAGAGACGGGAAGCAAACGTGCGGTCGGCGATGCGGAGGAGGGACGACATCCGA
>JBEGRN010000158.1:0-7089 GCA_041180425.1 Verrucomicrobiota bacterium | reverse complement strand
CGCATCGTTCCAGCTGAGGTCGGCGACTTGCATCGCGATGAGGATGCCGCCGAGGGAGAGCATCGCGCCGACCGTCAGGTAGATGGCCATCTGCATCGCCGCTGATCGACGACCTTCGCCGCCCCAGAAGAGCGTGAGGATGAACGTCGGGATGAGTGCGAACTCGTGGAAGAAGTAGAAGCCGATGATATTGTCGGTCGCGAACACCGCGAGCGTGCCGCCGAACATGAACAAGATCAGGCCGAGGTAGGTGGCGCGGGCTTCGACGTCCTGGATCAGAGCCTTGAGGCCGGCCGCGAGGCCGACGGCTGCGGTCATCGCGAACAACGGCAGGGAGACGCCGTTTAGGCCGAGCTTGAACAGCCAGGGGCCATCGACGCGGAGGCGGAGGATGCCGTCGAGCGGACCCGAGAACGGCAGCACGAACCACAGGGCGACGAGGGCCGGTACGGCGAAGCCAACGAAGGCGAGGCCCGAGACCCAGCTGCGCGGGAGGATGCGTCCCGCGATGAGGACGAGCCCGGCGAGGATCGGGAGGAACGTCGCCGTGACCAGCAACGAGGCGTTGAGCGTGCTAAAAGATTCCATGGGTTAGCGGGCGAGGAGGTACCAAGCCAGAAGGAGGGAGCCGACGACGATCCAGAACGCGTAGCCGCGGGTCTTGCCGTCGTGGAAGGTGCGGCCGGTCAGGTGGCCGAGCGCGGCGGTCGCGCCGCCGGCGATCCAGCGGACGGCCACGCCGTTGATGAGCAGGAGGTCGAGGAAGGCGATGAACTCGGCGAGGCGGCGCTGCGGGCCGTCGATCCACCAGCGGTAAAGACCGTCCATCCAGCGATGCTCGAGGAGGGCGTAGGTGCGTGGGGAGACGGCCTGGAGGGCATCGGCGCCGCGGGCCGCGCCGTAGAACTTAAGGGCGCCACCGAGGCCGAGGGCCAGGGCGAGCAGGCCGACGATCGTGGACGGGGCGGTGAGGCTGAAGTGCATGTCGGCTAGCGATTCATGCACGACCTGCAGCGAGGAGGCCGGGATCAGGTAGTGGGCGGCGAAGCCGGCGCCGACGGCGAAGACCAGGCCCAGCACGGAGATTGGCAGGGTCATCGTCCACGGCGATTCATGCGCGTGTTCCGCGGCTTCCGAGTTCGCTTCGCCGAGGAAGACGAGGCGGATCATGCGGCCGCTGTAGAGGCAGGTCGCCAGCGCCGCGAGGGCGAGGAAGGCGAAGACCGCGACATGGTGGCCATGCCAAGCGGCTTCGAGGATGGCGTCCTTGGAGTACCAGCCCGCGAAGAACGGCACCGCGCAGTTGGACAACGTAGCTGCGATGAAGGTCGCCGCGGTGAGGGGCATCTTCTTCAGCAGGCCGCCCATCTTGAGCATGTCCTGCTCATGGTGGCAGCCGTGGATGACCGAGCCGGCGCCCAAGAAGAGCGTCGCCTTGAAGAACGCGTGCATCGCCATGTGCAGCACGGCGAGCTCGGGGTGGCCGAGGCCGAGGGCGCAGCCCATGATCCCGAGGTGGGCGAGCGTCGAGTAGGCCAAGGACTTCTTGATGTCCGTCTGGGCGAGCGCGCAGAGGCCGGCGAGCGCGGCCATGCCGGCGCCGGAGATCGCCATCCACTGCAGCACTTCGGGGGCGAGCAGGAAACTCACGCGGGCCATGAAGTAGACACCGGCGGCCACCATCGTGGCGGCGTGGATCAGCGCGGAGACCGGCGTCGGGCCGGCCATCGCGTCCGTCAGCCAGACGTGCAGCGGGAACTGGGCAGACTTGCCGAGGAAGCCGCACATGAGCAATGCGCCGACGGCCACGGGAACGACGGGGCCCGCGGCGGCCTTGAGCGCGACGAAGTCGAGCGTGCCGTAGAGGTGCAGGCAGAGCGCGATGCCGAGGATGAAGCCGAGGTCGCCGATGCGGTTCGTGATGAACGCCTTCTTGGAGGCCGCCGCGGCGAAGTCCTTGTCGAAGTAATGCGCGATCAGCATGTACGAGCTGAAGCCGACGAGTTCCCAGAAGATGAACGTCATCAGCAGGTTGTCGGCCACCACGATCCCGAGGATCGAGAACATGAAGATCGAGAGGCCGGCGAAGAAGCGGCCGCGCGCGGCGTCTTCGTGCATGTAGCCCACGGAGAAGAGGTGGATCCACGCGGCCACGAACGAGACCACGAAGAGCATCAGGCGCGCGTTGGCGTCGATGAGGTAGCCGAAGCCGAGGCTGATCTCGCCGAGCTTCGCGAGCTCGACGTGCCAGGTGACGTCGCCCGAGGACTGCAGGAGCAGCTTCAGGGAGAGGCCGGCGATGGTGAAGGCGGTGGCGGTGGAAAACCACGCGGCGAAGCCGCCGGCCCGGCGCAGGAACAGCGCGGAGAACACGGCCGCTCCGAGCGGCAGGAACAGGATCCAGTGGACCAGGGACGCAAAGTCAGGAGACATCGGAAAAGCTTAGTCGCGGAGGGTGGTCAGCTCGTCGGACTTCACGCTGCCACGGCGGCGGTAGAGGGCGACGATGAGGGCGAGGCCCACGGCGACTTCGGCCGCGGCGACGGTGATGATGAAGAAGACGAAGATGGCGCCGTCCATCGTGCGGTTGAAGCGCGAGAAGGCGACGAGCGCGAGGGTTGCGGCGGTCAGCATGAGCTCGAGGCACATGTAGACGACGAGCAGGTTGCGGCGGACGAGCACGCCGGTCAGGCCGAGGGCGAAGAGCAGGCCGGCGAGGAGCAGGTGATGGGCAAGGGTGGTGTGTTCCATGGCGGCGGGCTTAGGCGTTCTCTTCGACGGGGTCCTTGCTCAAGGAGACGACGCCGACGAGGGCGACGAGGAGCAGGAAGCCGGCGATCTCGAGCGGCAGCAGGTACTTGGTGTAGAGGAGTCGACCGAAGCCCTTGGCGGCGGTGACGAATTCGCCCGGGGCGGCGGTGAGCTCGGGCGGGTTGGCGCCGGCGGCGGTGCCGGGGACCGCGCCCGACCACACGAACAGCCAGAGCACACCGGCGGCCAGGAAGAAGAAGACCGCCAAGCCGAGGGCGGCGGATTTCCACGGGTAGCCTTCCGGCGATTCGGCGGTGTCCGTGAGCAGCATGATCACGAAGAGGAAGAGCACCATCACGGCGCCGGCGTAGACGAGCACCTGGAGCACGCCCAGGAAGTAAGCGTCTAATAGAAAGAAGTCCGCCGCCACCCCGACGAGGGCGAGGATCATCCCCATCGCTGAGGTCACCGCGTTGCGGCTGAGGACCAAGAGGGAGGCCGCACCGAGGGTCAGCGCAGCGAAGAAAATAAACAGGCCGTCCGGCATGTTTTGACCGTAGGACGGGGGGGCTCCTTGGAAAGGAGAAAACGAATTAAAAGCCGTTTTTTGGCGTTTTTTGAGGGTAAGACCAAACCAGCCCTAGGGAATAGGTCTCAAACTCCTCTTAATGACTTAAATCCGTCAATTAAGCCCCGTGGAGGGGGCGGTGACGCTTCATAACGCAGGTGGGGTGCGTCTGGAGGACTTCCCCGGTGTCAAAGGTCTGGGACCAGTCAGGGAAGAAGGCATCGGCCTCGGGTTCCAGGTCGACGTGGGTCAGCAAGAGCTCCGAGCACCAGGGGAGGGCTTCGGCGTACAGGGCCGCACCGCCGGCAAGGTAGAGGGTGAGTTCGGGGGCGAGGCGCGCGGCTTCCTGCCAATCGCGGGCGACGAGGACCCCGGGCGCGGCGGTGAAGCCGCTGCGGCTGAGCACGATCGTGGTCCGCCCGGGGAGCGGCCGGCCGATCGACTCGTACGTCTTGCGTCCCATCAGCAAGGCTTGGCCCATGGTCGTCGCCTTGAAGAACGCGAAGTCCTCCGGGATGCGCCAAGGCAACCGGTTGTGTAGGCCGATGCCGCGGTTGCGCGCGACGGCCGCGATGGCGATGAGGGGACGTCCGAGCTGCACGGGCTTAGATCGCGACCGGCGCCTTGATGCCCGGATGCGGGTCGTAGCCTTCGATGGTGATGTCCTCGAAGGTGAACGCGAAGAGGTCCTTCACGGCCGGGTTCAGGACCAAGCGGGGCAGGGGACGGGGCTCGCGCGAGAGCTGCAGGTCGACCTGCTCTAGGTGATTGGAATAGATGTGGGCGTCGCCGAAGGTATGCACGAAATGCCCTGGTTTCAGGCCGGTGACCTGCGCCAGCATGTGCGTGAGCAGGGCGTAGCTCGCGATGTTGAAAGGCACGCCGAGGAAGAGGTCGGCGCTGCGCTGGTAGAGCTGGCAGCTCAGGCGCCCGTCCTCGGAGACGTGGAACTGGAACAGCGTGTGGCACGGCGGCAAGGCCACGTGGTCGGCCTCCTGCGGGTTCCAGCCGGTGACGAGATGGCGGCCGTCGTCGGCATACGTGCCGTCGGGCCGTTTCGTCGCCCCGAAGCGGCGCCATTGGTGGCCGTAGACGGGGCCGAGGTCGCCTTCTTTGCGGCCGAAGCGGGCGCATTGTTCCGCCGTGGCCCATTCGTTCCAGATGGTCACGCCGCGTTCGGTCAGCCAGCCGTTGTCGGTGCGGCCGGCGAGGAACCAGAGCAGCTCTTGGATGATGGACCGGGTGTGGACCTTCTTCGTCGTGACGAGGGGAAAGCCTTGGGCGAGGTCGAAGCGCAGCTGGGCGCCGAAGATCCCGAGGGTGCCGACCCCGGTGCGGTCGCGGCGGACTTCCCCGGTTTCCTTCACGTGGCGGAGCAGGTCGAGATACGCCTTCATGCGTCCACGGTTATTCCCCGGAACGGCGGTTCCGCAATACGGAAAGCCAGGTGGGGCCGAACCTTTCGCCCTTGCCAGCCCGCCCGCCTGACGGCACCCCTAACGGGAGTCATCATGAGCGAAAAGACCGACCTCAACGCGATCTCCCACGACCTCCATGCGGTGCGTCAGGAGAAACTGGCCCAACTCCGGGCGGCGGGCGAAGACCCCTACCGGGCCGAGTGGTCCCAGACCCATGTGGCCGCCGAGTGCCCCGCGCTCTTGCCTGAAGGCGTCGAGGAAGGCCCCGAGGTCTCCGTCGCCGGCCGCATCGTCGCCCTGCGCGTCATGGGCAAGGCCAGCTTCGTCAAGATCCTCGACCGCAGCGGCGTCCAGCAGTGCTACTTCACGCGCGACGCCTTGCTCGAACGCTACGACACGCATTTCAAGAAGCTCGTCGACCTCGGCGACTTCGTCGGCGTCCGCGGCCGCCTCTTCCGCACCAAGACCGGCGAAGTGACCGTCCGCGCCACCGAATACAAGCTCGTCTCCAAGGCCCTGCGTCCGTTGCCGGAGAAGTGGGCCGGCGAGTCGCGCCAGCGCCTCGTCACCCGCAGCCGCGTGATCGAGTCCATCCGCAAGTTCTTCTGGAGCCGCCAGTTCGTCGAAGTCGAAACCCCGGCCCTGCACGCCGTCGCCGGCGGCGCCGCCGCGCGTCCGTTCGTGACGCACTTCAACGCGCTCGACTGCGACTTCTACCTGCGCATCGCGCTGGAGCTCCACCTCAAGCGCTGCCTCGTCGGCGGCATGGACCGCGTCTTCGAGATCGGCCGCGTCTTCCGCAACGAAGGCCTCTCCCGCCGCCACAACCCCGAGTTCACGATGCTCGAGGCCTACCAGGCCTATTCCGACTACCGCGGCATGATGGAGCTCGTGCGTTCGATGATCCAGACCATCTGCCGCGAGGTGCTCGGCACCACGACCGTGAACCGCGCCGACGGCGGCACCATCGAGCTCGGCGGCGAATGGCGCGAAGCCAAGTACAAGGACCTCATCCTCGAGCGCACCGGCGACCCGCAGTGGTTCTCCCGCTCGAAGGAAGAGAAGATCGCCGCCTGCCGCACGCTTGGCCTCGAGGAGCCCCGCGCGGATTGGGAGGACTACGAGGTCACCAACGAAGTCTTCGGCAAGCTCATCGAGCCGACCCTCATCCAGCCGACGTTCGTCACGCACATCCCCAAGGAGCTCTGCCCGCTGGCGAAGGTCACGGTCGGCGACGATTCGACCATCGACGTCTTCGAGCTTTGCATCAACGGCCAGGAGATCGCTCCGGCCTACTCCGAACAGAACGACCCGGGCGTGCAGCGCCAGATGCTGCAGCTCCAGGCCGGCGCGGAGACCCAGAAGATCGACGAGGACTTCCTCCTCGCCTTGGAACACGGCATGCCGCCCGCGGGTGGCCTCGGCGTCGGCATCGACCGCCTGGTCATCCTGCTGACGGGCGCGGCCAACATCCGCGACACCATCCTGTTCCCGACCCTGCGTCCGGAAGCGGGCGCTTAAGCGAAAGCCTGCCCTTTGCCTTGGTTCCTCCATCTCGCGCTGCGGCAGCTCTTCCCTCCGGGTAAGCGTTTCCCGGCGTTTGCGACCGTCTCGATCCTCGGGGTCGGGCTCGGCGTGGCGGCCCTGCTGGTCGTGCAGACGGTGATGAACGGCTTCGGCGAGGAGCATCGCCTCCGCATCCGCGAATCCTTCGGCGATTGCGTGGTCGTCGCCCGCACGCCCATCGAACACCCGCAGGACTTGCTCAAGGCCCTGCGCGCCGACCCAGCCGTGGCCTCCGCCACGCCGTTTTCCGAGGGGCCCGCGCTGGCGCGTCAAGGTGACTTCTCCAACGTGGCCTATGTGCGCGGCCTCGATCCGGCCGACGCCGGGCATCCGGCCCGCAAGTATGTGTTCGCCGGCGGCTTCGACGAACTCGACGATGGCCGCGTCATCCTCGGCTTCGGCTTGGCCCGCGCGTTGCGCGTGCAGGTCGGCGACAAGATCGAGGTCTGGTCTCCGGCCATGGCCGAGCGCGCCGAGAAAGGGAAGGCCCCGCTGCCCGCCGTCTTCGAGGTCTGCGCCTTGGTGCGAACGGGCTTCACCGAGGTCGACGACCGAGCGGCCTTCATCCCGTTGCGCCGCTTCAACCAGCTCTGGTCCATGGGCGACCGCGTGCATGGCCTGACGCTGCGGCTGAAGGACCCTGCGCAAGCCTACGAGGTCGCCGCGCGTCTGAACGTCGGCCGGCCGACGCTGCAGTTCGTGCCGTGGCAGGAGATCAAGAAGAACTTCCTCGAGGCCATCCGCTTCGAGAAGACGATGCTCTTCTTCCTGATGTTCATCATCACC
>JBEGRN010000157.1:0-6161 GCA_041180425.1 Verrucomicrobiota bacterium | reverse complement strand
ATCGTGCTGTGCGCGGCCACCATGGCGCTCGGCACCGCCGCCGGAGGCTGGCGCATCATCCGGACCATGGGCCATAAGATGGTCAAGCTGCAGCCTGTCCACGGCTTCGCCGCCGAATCGGCGGCGGCCATCACGATCACCGGCGCCACCGCCATGGGCATACCCCTCTCCACCACGCACGTCATCTCCACCTCCATCCTCGGCGTCGGCGCGACGAAGCGCTTCGACGCGGTGAAGTGGGGCCTCGTCGGCCGCATCGTCTGGGCCTGGGTGCTGACCCTCCCGATTACCATCACCCTTGGTTACCTGTTTTTCCGAGGCGCGGCGATGCTGGGTTGGGCCGGCACGATCGCCCCGGCCAAATAAGGTCTTCGTCCAAGGACGTTGCAAGCGGCGGAGGGGCGACCCTTCGCCGCTTTCATTTCCGGACCCCGACGCGCGTGGCCCACGAGTCCCACAGGGCGGCGAGTTCAGCGGTCTTGGCGGGCTCGCGCGCGGCGAGGTCATGCTCCTCGCCGGGGTCCTGCGAAAGGTCGAACAGCTGCCACTGTACCGGCTCGGCCTGACGTTTGCCCCACACGATTTTCCCGTTGCCCAGACGATAACCGCGCGCGCCTTCATGCGCCGTGGGAATGCCGCGTTCGGGCATTTCCTCGCCGCGCAGCAGCGGCACGAGGGAAACGCCCGACAGGGGCTTCAGCGTCACGCCCGCGATGGCCGGCGGACGGACCGCGCCCGTGGCCTCCGCGAGGGTCGGGAAGAAGTCCATGACGTGGGCCGGGGCCCGCACCCACGCGCTGCGCGCCGGCCAGGCCGCGGGCCAAGATGCGATGAAGGGCGAGGCGATGCCACCCTCGCTGCAGAAGTGCTTGTACATCGCGAGGGGCGTGTTGCCGAGGTTCGCCCAACCGGAGCCATACGAAGAGAACGAACCAGGCTGCCCCATCTGCGCGAGCTGTTCGCCCGTGTGCAGCGTCGTCTGGCCCGTGCGCGACGCGCCGTCGAAACCTAACGGGCCCCACTCATAGCAGGCCCCGTTGTCGCTGGTGAAAAGAATCAGCGTGTTTGCGAGTTCGCCGCTGGCCTCCAGGTCGGCGAGGATCCGTCCGACACCGCGGTCGACGTGCTCCACCATGGCGGCGAAGGTCGCCATCCGGCGCGCCAGGTCTTCGCGGCGGTCGGCGGAGAGGCTCTCCCACGCGGGGTTCGATTGCCCCGCATAGCCATTGGCGATATCGTCCCGATCGACCGGCACGCGGGCACGGGCCGGCAACGTCGCCGCGGCGGGGACGAGGCCGAGCTTCTTCATGCGCTCGAAGCGCTCCGCCCGGAGCACGTCCCAGCCGCGCCGATAGGTCGCGAGATGACGCTCGATCGAGGCCTGGGGGGCTTGCAGCGGGAAGTGCGGCGACGAATGCGCGAGGTACAGGAACCACGGCTTGGCCTGGTCGGCACGGGCCTGTCGGAGGAATTCGCAGGCGTAGTCGGTGAAGACGTCGGTCGCATAGAAACGGCCGGCGCCATAGGAGAGTTCGGGCTTCTCGGTCGCTGGCAGGCGCACGTATTTGGCCGGATTCCACTGCCCTTCCGAGTGCGCGCCGAAATCCTTGAACCCGAAATAGTGCTGGAAGCCGCGCTCGATCGGCCCTGGTGAGCCCATGTGCCACTTGCCCACCATCCACGTGCTGTAGCCGCGAGCGGCCAGGAGCTCGGGGAGCGTCTGGTTGCTGGCCAGCAGGTGGCCGGTATAGGCTTCGCCCGCGTTGGACGTCGGCTTGGCGCGGACAAAATCACCGATGCCCGCTTCATGCGGATGCAGGCCCGTCAACAGCGACGCGCGGGTCGGACAGCAGCGCGCGGAGTTGTAGCACTTCTCAAAGCGCACGCCGGCGGCGGCGAGGCGGTCGATGTTCGGCGTCGGGATCTCACCTCCATAGCATCCGAGGTCGGAATAGCCGAGGTCGTCCACCAGGATGACGAGGACGTTCGGCGGGCGCGTCACCGGCGCAGCCCATGCAGCGACGACGGACAGGGCCAGCGCGAACACGCTCCTCATCGACGGGAGACCTCGGCGCCCATCCAGCGGACGGCGTTCTCGATGACCTTCAGGGTCTCGGCCTGCTGGTAGATGGGATAGGTCTCATGGCCGGGGCGGAAATAGAACACGTCACCCTGCCCGACCTTCCACAGCGAGCCACTGCGAAAATGCTCACCTTTGTCCCATTTTTCCTCGAAAATCACGCTATCCGGGGTCGGCACCCAAAACGGCTCGCCATACATTTCGGTCTGCGGGATGTCCCACTTGGCCGGCAAGCCGGCGGCGATCGGATGCGCGGGCTGGAGCGTCGTGACGTGCGCAGGCGCGCCGTCCGCCCGGTAGGTCGGGAAGACGCATTGCGGCAACGTCAGCTGCCAAACTTCGCCTACCTTGCGTACGTTGGGCGTCGCCGGCGTCCCCTTCTTGGGGATCACCCGGTAGGGCTTATCGTTGAGGTAAACCCATTTGGCCGTCGCGCGTTCGGCGGCTGGGACTTGCGCGAGGGCATCGGCCTTGGCGCGCTCCTGCATCAGACGGACGAACGGCTTGGCCCAATGGGCTGAGTGCAAAGCGACCAAGCCGGTCTTGCCGGCCATGACCCGCTGGACCAAGGCTTCCATCCGGGCGTCGTTCTGGTCGAGGGGCCGCTTATGGCACCAGAACACCACGACATCCGTAGCCGCCAAGGTCGCGTCGTCCAACCCCTGCTCAGGGTCGTCGATCCCGACCGACTTGACCGATAGCCCAGGCTGGGCGGAAAGGTGCTTGGCCAGGGTGTCGCCCAAGAAGGCCCCCGCATACCCCTTTTTCTGCTCGGGTTGGCGCTCATCCCAGACCAGGACGCGGACGGGGGCCGAGGCGGCGGAGAGGGCCAAGCAGGAGGCCAGCCAGAAGAGGGCGAGACGGGACATCATCGGGGTACAAGTATCCCTACCCCATCCGCTCGCCATGAAAAGTCCCAAGTCCAGCCCCGACCCGAGAAAATCGGTTAAAAATGTGCTTTTTGCCCTTCCGTCTTGCTCCCAAGGGGGGCTGTCCTAACTTGCGGCCAACGACCATGGTCAAATCCGATTTCGGTTATAACAGCAAGGTGGAGGGCGAGGTCATCGTGACCCGCGCCGATGCCGTCGTGAACTGGGTGCGCAGCCACTCCGTCTGGCCGATGCCGATGGGCTTGGCCTGCTGCGCCATCGAGCTCATGGGTGCCGGCGGCTCCCGTTTCGACATCTCCCGCTTCGGCATGGAAGTCATGCGCTTCTCCCCCCGCCAGGCCGACTGCATGATCGTGGCCGGCACGGTCACCTACAAGATGGCCGAAGTCGTCCGCCGCATCTACGACCAGATGGCCGAGCCCAAGTGGGTCGTCGCCATGGGCGCCTGCGCTTCGACCGGCGGCATGTACCGCTCCTACGCGACGCTCCAAGGCGTCGACAACATCGTCCCGGTGGACATCTACATCTCCGGTTGCCCGCCCCGCCCTGAAGCCCTGCTCGACGGCATGATGCTGCTGCAGGAAAAGATCCGCCAGGAAGGCGGCTCGCTCAAGCGCACCTTCCGCGGCCGCACCGTCGAAACCAAGATCGTCCGCTGATCATGGAAGCCGCCGTCCTGACCGACCGTTTCCCGCGCACGCAGGTCCTTGCCTCCAAGGACATGCCGACCTACCAGATCGCCGGGGAAGACCTCGTCGCCGCCGTCCGCTTCCTCCGCGACGCCCAAGGCTTCGACCTCCTCGCCGACCTCTGCGGCATCGACTGGAAGGACCGCACGCCGCGCTTCGGCGTCGTTCTCCACCTCCTCAGCACGACGCATAAGGAATACGTCCGTCTGCACGTAGCCGCCGTCGACGACGCCGTCCCGAGCGTCTCTTCCGTGCATCCCGGCGCCAACTGGCACGAGCGCGAAGCGTTCGACATGTTCGGCATCCGCTTCGAGGGCCACCCCGACCCGCGCCGCATCCTGATGTGGGACGCCTACCCTTACCACCCGCTCCGCAAGGAGTTCCCGCTCGCCGGCATCGAAGTCCCGCTCCCCGCGGCCGACGTCGCCGAAGTCACCGGCCAAGGCGTCGAACCCGCGCCGATGATGGGCGGGCCGTTCGTCTCGCCCGGCGGCAAGATGTCGCAGGCGGAACCCAGCGCGCTCGACCAATCCTGGAACGAGCAGAAGCCCAAGGCCTAAGCCCCTTACCGACGTGAAGACCACCAAGGAAATTTCCCTCGGCGACATCGCCGCCGCACGGCGTGCTCCGCCTGAGCCTCGAGCTCGACGGCGACAAGGTCGTGAAGTGCGACCCGGTCATCGGCTACCTGCACCGCGGCGACGAGAAGATCGCGGAGAACATGACGTACAACCAGTTCGTGCCCTACACGGACCGTCTGGACTACCTCGCCCCGCTCGCCAACAACGTCGCCTACGCCATCGCCGTCGAGAAGCTCGCCGGCCTCAAGATGCCCGCCCGCTGCGAGGCGATCCGCGTCGTCTGCTGCGAGATGGCCCGCATCTCGTCCCACCTTCTCGGCCTCGGCGTCTACGCGATGGATACCGGCGCCTGGACGGTGTTCATGTACACCTTCAACGAGCGCGAGAAGCTGTACTCGCTCTTCGAGGAGCTCACCGGCGCCCGCTTCACCACGAGCTACACGCGCATCGGCGGCCTGACCCGCGACCTGCCCGAGGGCTGGCTGCAGAAGGTCGAAGCCTTCTGCGACGGCGTGCTCAAGACCATCGACGAGGTGGACAAGCTCCTCACGCGCAACGGCATCTTCCTGGAGCGCACCGAAGGCGTCGCCCCGATCTCCAAGGAGCTCGCGCTCGCCTACGGCCTCACCGGCCCGAACCTCCGCGCCTCCGGCGTCGGCTTCGACCTCCGCAAGGACAAGCCCTACTCCGGCTACGAGCAGTATGACTTCGACGTGCCCGTGGGCACGAAGGGCGACTGCTTCGACCGCTACCTCGTCCGCATGGAAGAGGTCCGCCAGTCCGTCCGCATCCTCCGCCAAGCCTGCAAGAACATGCCGGGCGGCGCGTGGTACGCCGAGGACGCCAAGAAGATCTTCCTGCCGCCGAAGGCCAAGGTCATGACGAAGATGGAGGAGCTCATCCAGAACTTCATGATCGTCACCGAGGGCCCGCAGATCCCGGCCGGCGAAGTCTACTTCGAAGCCGAGAACCCGAAGGGCGCGCTGGGCTTCTACGTCGTCTCCAACGGCGGCGGCGTCCCCTACCGCCTGCGCATCCGCGGGCCGAGCTTCGTCTCGCTCTCGATCCTGCCCGCCATCGTCCCCGGCAACTACCTCACCGACATCGCTTCCATCCTCGGTTCGCTCGACTTCGTCATGGGCGAATGCGACCGCTAAACGCCATGCACGAAACCACTCCTTCCGCCCCCGCCCGCGCCCTCAAGCCTGAGACGCTCGCCAAGGCCCCCGCCATCGTCGCGCAGTACCCGCAGAAGCGCAGCGCCACGATGCCCTTGCTGCACCTCGTGCAGGAAGACCGCGGCCACATCACGCAAGAGGATATGCACTGGGTGGCCGAGCAGGTCGGCGTGACCCCGATGCAGGTGCTCGAGGTCGTGACGTTCTACCCGATGTTCCGCCAGCACCCGATCGGCCGTCGCCACGTGCGCGTCTGCCGCACGCTGTCCTGCGCCCTCCGCGGTTCCTACGCCTTGATGGCCGAGCTGGAGAAGTCCCTCAACTGCCAGCGCGGCGCGACCTCGCCCGACGGCAACTTCACCCTCGAGTTCGTCGAGTGCATTGCCGACTGCGGCTGCGGACCGGTCGTCCATGTCGACGGCGCCATGCACGAGAACGTGCAGCCCGAGGACGCCGCGGCGTTCACGCAGCAGCTCAAGGCCACGCTCACCGACCCGTCCTACGGGCAGAAACCTCCCGTCCCCGGCACGCCCGAGTGGAACGGCTAATCTCCATACCTTAGCGACATGTCCGCCGTCGAACGCCCCCTCATCTACGCCAACCTCCGGAAGCCCGGGTACACCGTCGACCTCGACTGTTACCTCAAGCACGGCGGCTACGAGGCCCTCAAGAAGGCCGTGGCGATGAAGCCCGAAGAAGTCTGCAAGGAAGTCGAGACGTCCGGCCTGCGCGGCCGCGGCGGC
>JBEGRN010000156.1:0-4438 GCA_041180425.1 Verrucomicrobiota bacterium | reverse complement strand
GCCGCCGCCACCGGCACGCAGCAGAACGGCGCCGACGAGTTCAGCTCGATGGTCACCGTCATCGCCGACGTGCGCTCCAACTCCATCGTGGTCTCCGGTACCAAGGACGACCTGCGCCTCCTCCATGAGCTGATCGACAAGGTCGACGTCGTCCTCCCCCAGGTCCGCATCGAGGTCGTCATCGCCGAAGTCACCCTCACCGACAACGACAGCAGCGGCATCACCGCGCTCGGCATGACCGTCACCAACGGCAAGCTCACCGGCGTCAACGGCACGCTCTTCGGCGGCGCCGGCAACGTCACCGGCGTGGGTTCGGCCACGGCCGCCCTCGCCCCCAACGGCACGCTCACGGGCATCGTCAACCTCGGCACGTCCACGACGCCGACCAAGAACGACCTGCACGTCCTCTCCGTCCCGGCCATCACGACTTCCCACAACAAGGAAGGCACGATCTTCGTCGGCGAATCCCGCCCGGTCATCACCGGCACGCAATCCACCGCCGGCACCACTGGCCTCGTCTCCAGCTCGACGGTCTCCCAGCGCGACATCGGCATCCAGCTCAAGGTGCTGCCGCTCATCGGCAAGGACGGCTCCGTCCAGCTCCAGGTGACCCAGCAGGTCGAGGACGTCCTCGGCTCCGTGACCATCGACGGCAACGACCAGCCGGTCATCGGCCGCCGTTCGACGGATTCGTTCGTCAGCGCCATGAGCGGCGAGATCATCGTCCTCGGCGGCCTGCAGCGCTCCAACGACACGACGACCAAGAACCGTCTCGGCCCGATCCCGATCATCGGCGACCTGCTCGGCGGCACTTCGAAGACGAAGACGCGCACGGAACTGCTCATCTTCCTCCGCCCGTACGTCCTCAACAATTCCGCCGTCGACAACCTCAACGCCATCAGCCGCGTGGACGCCACGCCGATCGCCGAACAGGTCCACAAGCACATCGACAAGGCGCCGGCTCCGGCCAGCACCGGCCCGGCCAACGCTCCCGCCAGCCCGCTCCTCAACGGCCTGCCTGGCCCGACGCTCGAAGTCGGCGGTTCCTCCAAGTAAGCCCGCCCGATGTCCACCGCCGTTAGGCATGGTTTGCCCGCCGCTCTGGCGGACCGTCTCACGGACGAAGCCCGCGCTTCGTTCGCGGAGGCCCCGCGCGACGCCCGCTTCAAGCTGCTGTGCCAAGCGCTCAGCGTGACCGAAGCCGTGCTCCTCGACGAGCTCTCCAAGGCCAGCGGCCTCGAGGTGCTCGACGAGCCGGCCGTCGATGCGGAAGGCGTCAAGGTCCTGCCCGCGCGCATCGCCACCGAGTCCCAGGTCATCGCCGTCATCTTGCCGGGTTCCGAAGAGGGCCGCCTCAACCTGATCTCGCCGCTGCCGCCGGATGCGGAGACGCTCGACTGGATCGCGACCTTCGCGCCGCGCCGCCCCAAGTGGTACCTCGCCCCGCCCGAACGCGTCGCCCAGCTGGTGACCGACAACTACGGCGTCGGCGGCGGTAGCCTCGACGACGAAGGCGAAGACCTGCCCGAACTGGAAGCGGCCAACCAGGACGTCGAAGCCGACGCCGACGCCGCGGTCGTGCGCTTCGTGACCGACGTGCTCTCGCAGGCGGTCGCCGAAGGCGCGACGGACGTCCACTTCGAGCCCCAGGAGAACAACCTGCGCATCCGCTACCGCGTCGACGGCATCCTCATCCCGGTGCCGCTGCCCGACAACCTCGCGCGCTTCCAGGACGCCATCATCTCGCGCCTCAAGATCATGGCGCGCCTCAACATCTCCGAGCGCCGCCTGCCGCAGGACGGCCGCATCAACTTCCGCGACGGCAAGAACGTCCTCGATATCCGCGTCTCCACCATCCCGACGATCTACGCCGAGTCGGTCTCGTTGCGCTTGCTCAACCAGCGCAAGGAGGCCTACGACATGAACCGCATCGGGATGTCGCCCGACGAGCAGGCCGTGGTCCGCAAGGTCCTCGACTACCCGCACGGCATCATCCTGGTCACCGGCCCGACGGGTTCCGGTAAGTCGACCACGCTCAACGCGTTCCTCCGCGAGATCAATTCCCCCGAGCTGCGCCTCGTCACGATCGAAGACCCGATCGAATACGAAGTGCCCGGCGCCAACCAGGTGCAGACCAAGGCCGAGATCGGCCTGACGTTCGCCGGCGCGCTCCGCAGCACGCTCCGCCAGGACCCCGACGTCATCATGGTCGGCGAAATCCGCGACTTGGAGACGGCCGAGATCTCCATCCGCGCCTCGCTCACGGGTCACTTGGTCTTCTCGACCCTCCACACCAACGACGCCCCGGGCGCCATCACGCGCCTCATCGACATGGGCGTCGAGCCGTTCCTCGTGGGCTCCGCGGTCGAGCTGGTCATCGCCCAGCGCCTCGTCCGCCGCCTCTGCCCGGATTGCGCCAAGACTTCGCCGGTCAACAAGTCCCGCGCCATTCCCGCCCTCGAGGCGCTCGGCATGAAGGAAGCCGACCTCGCCGGCGTCACCGAACTCCGCGAGCCGGTCGGCTGCCGCCGCTGCCGCAACACGGGCTACCGCGGCCGCGTCGGGGTCTTCGAAATCTTCCACCCGAAGCCGCTCCACGACCTCATCATCAACCGCGTCAGCAACCGCGAGCTCACCGAACGCGCCATCGCCAACGGCATGCGCCCGCTCGCCCGCGCCGGTTGGGAGAAGGTCAAGGCCGGCCACACGACGCTCGACGAGCTCGTGCGCAACCTCAGCTCGAACGAATAAGGTCGGATGCCTTCCTTCACCTACACGGCCAAGGACGGCCAAGGGGCTGCCAGCGATGGCTCCATCGACGCGCCGAGCCGCCGCGAGGCGCTCCGCCGCCTGCAGTCCCGCGGCCTCCGTCCGATCAAGGTCGAGGAGGTCGGCGCCGCGCGTCGCGTGGCCGAAGGTCCGTCCGCCAAGGGCGGCGCCGAAGAAGCGCCGACCGCCGCCGAGTGCCTGCCGTTCCTGGAAGCCATGGCTGACTTGGTCCGCAGCGGGATGTCCGCCGGCGAATCCCTGCGCCTGCTGTCCCTCCGCCTGCAGAAGTCCCGCCTCCGCAACTTGTGCGCCGGCATCTGGGGCAAGCTCAGCGAAGGCCAAAGCCTGTCCGCCGCGATGGGCGGCTACCCCGCGGTCTTCGACGGCCAGACGATCAACCTGATCGCCGCCGGCGAGGCGACCGGCAACATCCGCGACGTCCTCGAGCGCCTCATCGCGCACTTCACCGAGCAGGCCGAGTTCCGCCGCAAGCTGATCGCGGCGATGGCCTACCCGCTGTTCATCTGCTTCATCGCCATCGGCGTGGTGATCTTCTTCGTGCTCTTCCTCCTGCCGCGTCTGCAGACGTTGCTCAATTCCCTCGGCGGCAAGCTGCCGCTCTCCACCAAGATGCTCATGTGGTTCGCCGAGGTCTTCGTGGTCGTCGGCCCCATCTTCGTGGTCGCGGTCCTCGTCGCCGTCATCGGCATCGTGCAGTGGCGCAAGAAGGAGGAGGGCAAGTTGGCCTCCGACGCGCTGCTCCTGAAGACGCCCCTCGCCGGCGCCTTCGTGATGCGCGTCTCCGTCCTCAACTTCTGCCACACGCTCGCGGTGCTCCTCGAAAACGGCATCACGACCGCCGAAGCCCTGCGCCTCGCCGAGAAGACCGCGCCCAACCGCGCCATGCGCGCCCAGATGC
Source organism: Verrucomicrobiota bacterium (assembly GCA_041180425.1). Classification (GTDB taxonomy): domain Bacteria; phylum Verrucomicrobiota; class Verrucomicrobiia; order Opitutales; family UBA953; genus UBA953. The sequence goes on along the minus strand of JBEGRN010000156.1, from coordinate 750 downwards.
GCGAAGCCACCGACCGCGTGCTCGAAGGCGAAAGCCTCTCGCGCGCCCTGGCCCGCACGGGTTACTTCCCGCGCCTCCTGCTCGACCGCGTCGCCGTGGCCGAACAGACCGGCAACCTCGCTCCTGGCCTCCGCGACATCGCCCGCTCCTACCGCGCCGAACTCGACCGCTGGCTGGGCACGATCTCGCAGACCATCTCCGCGACGGTCCTCATCGCCGCTTTCTCGTTCGTCGCCTTCATCGCCTTCGCGATCGTCGCCGCCGTCTTCGAGGTCAGCTCGTCCTTCAAGTTCTAAGGTAGGGGCAGGTGGGTAGGGTCGGGACGGCGTCACGACCTGTCTGCCTCGGGTAGGGGCAGCACCGCGTGCTGCCCTAGCTTACTTTGGTCGCGTCCAGGATAGATCGCTGAATCGAGGACCGCATCGAGGCCTGAGTCGATCGATGAATCGAGGGATGAATCGAAAGATGTGGCGGCTCCGCCGCCGCACTCAACCCCCAACCCTCACCCCTCATCTAGTGCGCGACTGCGTCGCGTCCGTTCGCCACACAACGCACGTCCGCCCCATTCTCACTATCCTCGACGCATTCCTCGATCCATCCCTCGATTCTGCCCTCGACTCTTCCTCCGCCTCCTCCGGTCCCCGGTCCCCTCGTGGGCATCGCCCACGCGCACCTTTGCACTTTTGCACCGGCCTTAGGCCGATTTGCACCTTTGCACGGTCTTCACAGTTCTCCGTCCTCCGGTCCCCG
>JBEGRN010000155.1:0-4458 GCA_041180425.1 Verrucomicrobiota bacterium | reverse complement strand
GGAGGTGTGCACGTGATGTACATCATGCGTGGGGACCTGCGTACGCATCCAAACAAGCGCATAAAGCCCTAAGACGGCCAGCACAACAATCGCACTAAGAAGGATCATCAAACCTTCGATGTCCTTCTCCTTAGTTAGCGTAGGAGCAGCGTTGGTCTTTGCCGTCTCATCAGGTGCCTTTTTAGCCTGAGTGGACGTAGAACGGGCAGTATCCTTAGTAGTGTCTACGATTTTTTTCTCTGCCTGTGGGGCAGCAGGAGTCACATCAGCATGGGAAGCCTTCTTTTCGCCCGACTTTTCGATTGGCTTTTCCTCGGCGGCATACGCCAGCGAAGAGCCCAACAAAACGAGGCACAGCGTCAGCAAACGTGGAATTTTCATCTTACTTGGAATGGGTGGATTTGAAGATTTCGAGCATGCCGGTGTCTTGCCAGTGAAGCGCGTGCTCGCCGATCGGGTAGAGTTTGAGGATGACGCGTCCAGAGAGGTCTTCTCCGGTCTCCGCATCGACGACGGTGACGATTTCCAAGCCGTCGGTGGTATCCGAGGTAGCTTCCACGGCCGCCGCGAGGCGACGGAAGACTACTTTGACGCCCCGGACGGTTTCCGTCTGGTCAACCCAGTCGAGACGATAGACCGGCTCAGGGGTACAGGTATTGGCTTCGAACATCTTGCGCCCAATGCGTGCGCCTGTGCTTAGGGTCAGTTCATCTGAACTGTCTTGGTCCTGGCGCAGGATACGGGTGCTGAAACGGGGACCCGCCTTGGGCATCTCGCCCCAGATGTTCCGGTTGCCGGATTCGTTATGGACATTGATCTTCCAGCCAGGAACGACCTGCAGGTTCATGGCGCGCTCTAGGGCAGCGCCCACGCAGGTGACGCTCTTGGCGTCGGCGATGGCGGCATCCTCCCCTTCCTTGAACGGGTACCAGGTACCGGCCTTGAAGCCGCGGCTGAACAGGATGCGCTCAGCGGGGACCGGGACCATGCGCTGGATCAGGGCGGCGATGGAAGGCTGTTCCGACGGCTTGCCGCAGACCATGAGCATGTCGACGTCGTAGGACGCCGCATACTTGGCCAAGGAGCGCACGAACTTCCCGAAGAGCTCCTCGACCTGTCGGTCGAATTCGGCTGCATCGACGACCATGGTCTTGCCGGCGTCGATCGGCCCCAGACCCAGCTTCTGAGTCAGGATATCGAAGTTCTTGGCCCCGGCGAGCGCCGGGGAGAAGGTCAGCTGACCTTCGGTCCACTTGCCGGAGCAGCGCTGCGACAAGAGATAGATGGCCATCGGCAAAAGGCTGCCCGTGAGCACGGACACGCGTCCGGAGGTCTCGTTGACGTTCTTCTCTCCGACCAGGTAGTCGCCGAACTTGGCGAACTGCTCCGGGGTTTCCGCGAGCTTCGGGAGCACCACCTTCTCGATGATGGCCTTGACCAAGCGGTCGCCCGCGACGGTGGAGGAATCCTTGAAGAGGACGCGCGCATCGAGCTCGACGGCGACGCCTTCCTTCTTGTCCTGATACTCGACGATGGAGACGTCGGACGTGCCGCCGCCGATGTCCAGGTTCATCACGCGCAGCTTGGGCAGTTCGCCCGGGGCGCCGCGACCGTTCACCGCGATCCAGTTCTCGCCCATCGCATGGCCGGACAGGCGGTTCATGGAAGCGTAGATCAGCGGCAGCTGGCTGGCCACGGCCTCATCCATGCGCATCTGGAGCCCGATGGGCGCCTCGCCGGCCGGCAGGTTGGTCGCTTGGAAGATGCGGATGGCTTCCATCCACTTGGCACGGTAATGGCTGATCTCGGTGCTCGTCCAACCGGAGGGATAGGTCGCGATGACGTTGCGGATCGCGCGGCGGTGGAAGGCCCCCGCCTGCTGCGTCCAGTTCGGATCGTTCACCTGTCGATGAGCGGTCTCCATGATGGACAAGACCGACCACGTGAGCGTGTTGCGGCGCGGGTAACGCGGGCTGGCCGGCGCGGTGACCGGACGGCGGACCACGGACCAATCGCAAGGCAACGTGTCTCCATCGCCCCAGATTTCGCCGTTTTCAGGCTGGAAGCGCAGCATGAGGCCCGACAGCAGGCTGAGTCGGCCGAGGCCGTTCACCGGGCCGAAGATGTCGTCCCCGTAGTTGGGCACGCAGGACCACGCCTGCGGGCTCAGTTCGCTGTCCCAGAAGTAGCGCTTCGCCGAGCTCTGCTGCAGGAGCTCGCCCAACTGCATGCGACGCTCGGATTCGGCGCCCAAAGGGGTCGAGCCATGGATGAGTTCCTCCATGTCGTCACCCAGGCAGACCGGCGAAAGCTTCACGAACATCTGCGGGATGAGGCGCTCGACCATGTCGACTTTCTCCTTGCTGGAGGCGCCGCGCAGCTTGCCGAAGAACGACGGCTCCACCCAGTGCTTCTTGTAGCGCACGCCCACGAGCGAGACCGGCTTGCTGGAAGACCCCTTGCTGTCCGGGTCGAAGGCACGGAACTCAGGCGACTTCAGCACGAAGCGGGAGCTGACGATGGCGTCCTCGACGCGCGTCTGCTTGGCTAACAGGGAATAGAAAGACGGCTTCAGGGAAAGCGGACGACAATTCTGCGCGAAATTGCCGGGCTTTCCCTTTGAATGCTCGAGCACGAGCACCGCGGTGCGCGAATTGCCGAAATCGATGATCAGGTCGACCTCGACTGGCGTCGACTTCAGCACGTCGCTCCAACGGAAATTGAGCTTCAGCGTGCGGCCTTCGATGACCACTTCCTTAGGCGTATCGCCATGGACGGACGTGTCGTCCTTGTCGTAGTAAGGCTGCTGCGGATCCCCTTGCTTCTCGAAATGGGCTTCCTCCTCCGGGCTCGGCAAGGTCTCGTCGTAGGGCCAACCGCGGTTGGAGGTGCCGAGGTTGGTCTCGACGGCCAACCAGAGGCCGACGAACTCTTCGTTGCCTTGGCGGCAGACGCCGAAACGGTAGCGCAGGTACTTGTGCGGGGTCGGCTGGGCCACCTGCGTCCACGAGCTGGTCAAGTAATTGGTGACCTTATCGACCCACGGGCACTTCGGCGCATCGCCGAACTCGGCGAAGGTCCCGTTGGCCAAGGTCGCGCAGGCCGAACGGTTGGCCAGGATCTTCTCGCGCACGTCCAGATCGAGCACGGTGTAGGGATCGGGACCCAGCGGGAAGAAGAACATCCGGAAACCGGTGTCCGGCACCAACAAGATTACTTCATCAAAAGTCTTCATGGGGAGGGATTAGGCGAGCCAGAGGTTGCGGAGTTCGTTGTCGCCAGGCATGGCGGGTCGCAGCGGCGTGGCGGGTTTCAAGCTCTTCAGCGATTCGAGGAACGGCTTGATCACCTTCTGGTAATGCGGGGAATCTTGATTGGTCCCTTGGTCGTTTTCCCAATCGACCTGCTTCTTCATCACGTCGGACAGCGCCGCCGATTCGAAGCGCGCGCCGGGGCGGATCTGTCCATGACGGAGGATGTTGCCCAGCACGACGGCGAGTTCCTGACGCAGGATGCGGGCGGGTGCCTCGCTGGCGAGGAAGCCCATCTCGTCGCTCAGCCAAACCATGAGCTGCTGGTCAAGCTGGCGGCCTTCCGAAAGGAGCTTCAGGAGACCACGGGCCTCGGATTCGTCCCGTAGGCCGAACAGGCCCCAGTTGAAGCCCTTGACGCGCTTCATGCGGGCGACGGCGCCTTCGCGCCAACGGTTCCACTGCCGCGAGATGTACGCGCACTTGGACTCCCGGTTCAGCTGCGCGAAGTCGAGCGGGAGCGGCTCGAGGTCCTCGGGCTCGACCGCGAGAAGGCTGCGGAGCCAGAAGGAATAAAGGGAGGTGCAGTCCTCGATCTGCTCGAACTGCTTGAGCTCGCGCGGCAGGCTGTTGGCCCAAAGCGCCAGGTTGGCCTCGATGACGCGTCCCACTTCGGCGATGACGCGTTGCTGCTGGGCGCCCGCGTCTTCTGCGGCGGGAACCGCCAGGTTCAGGAGCTGCTGGCCGGCGGCCACGTCGCTCTCGGCCAAGCGGGCCAAATGGCTCAGGCGGTTGGACGCACGCAGTTTCTCCAGCTGACGCTCGAAGAAGTAAGCGACCCCGCCATCGCGGTCGGAGATGAGGTGGTCGATGGAGCCCTGGGACTCCGCGGAACGGAACACGCGGTTGAAATCAGCGTCACGCTTGATGACGTCGACGGCGAAGCGGCGCTCCTCGTCGTTCAGGTCGATCTGCCCGGCGGCCTTAAAGGCGGTGTAGGTCGTCGTGAAATAGCTGGCGTTCGCCGGTCGATTCAGGGGCGTCAAGGGATCCAGCATGTCCTTGAAGAGCGGGCCGACACCAGCTTTTGCCTTCACTTGAGCAATCTCCACCAGCACATGACCAAAGAACGTCATGCAGACGGAGAGCGGGAGCGGCGTCGGCTCGGTCTCGTTGTTCGCGTATTGGAAGTTCGGGTTGATGCGCT
>JBEGRN010000154.1:0-4932 GCA_041180425.1 Verrucomicrobiota bacterium | reverse complement strand
TTGCGAGAGGCCGGTCAACTTGTTGCCGGCGCCGACGGGGGCCGGGGCGCCCATCTTGATCCACTCTTCGAGCACCTTGATCTTGGCGTCGGCGATCTTCCCGCCGCTCTTCTTAGGCGGCATCTGCAGTTCGTTGTCGGTGTAGGTGATGGCGCGGATGAGCAAAGACTTGCCCGTGTTGCCGGGCACCACCGCCGGACCTTCGTCGCCGCCCTTGAGCATGCCGTCGCGCGAATCCAAGATGAGGCCGCCCTTCGAGGAGCTCTCGGCGACCGAGTGGCACTTGTAGCAATGCTCGGAGAGGATCGGGCGGACGTTCTTCTCAAAGAACTCAAGGCCTTCCTTGGTCGGCTCGGGCGCGGTCTCGGCGGCGACGGCCAAGCGAGCCAAGCACAAGGCGGCGAGCAAAGGGAGACGGAAGAGGGAGGCGTTCATGGAGACGAAGGGATGGGAGCGGATGCAAGAGGGATGGAAACCCGCCCGAGCGGAATGCCCTTCCCCGCTGGGGCAAACGATGCTAAAAGAAGCCAGCGATGCGGATTCTTCTAGCCAGCGACAAATTCAAGGGGGCCCTGTCCGCCCAAGGGGTCGCCCAAAGCTGCGAAAAAGCCCTGCGAACCGTCTTCCCGGAGGCCGTTTTCGATACCTGCCCCATGGCCGATGGCGGCGAAGGGACCACCGAAGCCATGGTGGCGGCCCTCGGCGGGGTCTGGCGAGAAACGATGGTTCTCGATGCCCAGGCCCGTCCGCGCCTCGCCCGCTTCGGCTGGGTGCCCGCCACGCAGGTCGCCATCCTGGAGATGAGCGCCGCCAGCGGCCTCGCCTTGGTCCAAGACCTCCCCCTCCAGCCCGCCCGCGCCTCGACCTTCGGCACCGGCGAGCTGCTGCTCGCCGCGCTGGCCAACGGCGCCACCCAGATCATCATCGGCATCGGGGGCAGCGCCACCAACGACGGTGGCCTCGGCGTCGCGGTCGCCCTCGGCTGGCGCTTCTTCCGCGCCGACGGCAGCGCCTTTCAGCCGACGCTCGCGACCATCCTCGACGCGGCGCGCCTCGAACGGCCCACCACCCCGCTGCCGGCCATCCTCGTGGCGTGCGACGTCGACAACCCCTTGCTCGGGCCGCGCGGCGCGACGCGCGTCTACGGCCCGCAGAAAGGCGTGCAGGACTTCGCTTGGTTCGAGACCCGGCTCGCGCACCTTGCGCGCTTGGCGGACGCAGCCACCGGCCAGGACCATCAGCACGAACCCGGCGCCGGTGCGGCCGGCGGCCTTGGCTTCGGGCTCATGACGTTCGCCGACGGACGCCTGACCAGCGGGTTCGCCCTGGTCTCCGCCCAAGTGGGGCTGGCCGAGCGCATCCGCCAAGCCGACCTGGTGCTCACCGGCGAAGGCCGCTTGGACGACCAAAGCCTGCAAGGCAAAGGCCCGGTCGGCGTCGCCCAACTGGCGAAAAGCCTCGGCAAGAAAGTCGTCGGCGTCGCCGGCAGCGTGACGGACGCGCCCGGTCTCCGCGAGCACTTCGACCTGCTCATCGGCATCAAGCCAGCGGACATGCCCCTGCCGGAAGCCATGCGCCGCACGGACGAACTCATCGGCCGAGCCCTGCTCGCCCATGCGGACGAGCTGCGCGCGCTCCGCTGATCAGCCGAAGATGTTCGCGGGCTTCCCCTTGCCGTCGATGGTCGCGTAGAAGGGACGGCCTTCGATGTCGAAGACGGTCTTGGGGCTGATGCCCATCGCGGTGAAGATCGTCGCGTGCATGTCCTCGACCGGGACCGGGTCCTTGATCGCCACCAGCGGGCGCTCATCGGCGGTGGCGCCATAGACCTTCCCTTTGCCTACGCCACCGCCGAACATGACCACGCTGGTGCCGCCAGTGAAGTGCCGGTGCAGGCCGTAGTGGTCGGGGTTCTCGATGGTCGTACCCTTGTGGAAGGATTGGTCGCCGGCCTTGGAGCCAGGGCGGCCTTCGATCATCGCGTCGCGGCTGAACTCGCTCGCGATGACGACCAACGTGCGGTCGAGCAGGCCACGGGCCTCGAGGTCGCGGATCAGGCGCGCGATGGGTCGGTCGATCTCCTTATGCATCTTCGCGACCATGTCGTGGCCCTTGCCGTGCGTGTCCCACTGGAAGAAGGGCACGTATTCCGTCGTCACTTCGACGAAGCGGGCGCCGTTCTCGACCAAGCGACGGGCCAGGAGGCAACCGCGCCCGAAGCGCGAGGTGTCGTATTCCTGCTGCACTTCCTTCGGCTCCAGGCTGAGGTCGAAGGCCGCGCGTTCCTTCGCGCTGAGCAGGCGATAGGCGTTGTCCATCGAGCGCAGCATCGATTCCTGCTGGTAGTCGCTGAGCAGGTCGCGGTGCGGCGTCGCATCCACGAGGCGGCGGAATTCCTTGTCGCGGTTGACGAAGCGGCCCGCGTCCATGCCTTTCGGCGGACGCACCGCCGCCGCGGCGTCTTCCGGGAACGGCAGGTTCATCGGGCCGTATTCGCCGCCGAAGAAGCCGCCTGTCGTGAAGGCCTTGAGCTCCTCACTTTCGCCGACGCCTTCCAGGCGCTGGCCGATGTTGATGAAGGCCGGCATGACTGGGTTGCGCGGGCCGAGGACGCGGGCCATCCAGGCTCCGATGTGCGGCGCCGCCACGGTCTGCGGCGGGACGTAGCCGGTGTGCCAGTGGAACTGGTGGCGCGAGTGGAGAATGCTGCCGAGGTCAGGCTGGACCGCGGAGCGGATGAGCGTCGCGCGATCCATGACCTGCGCGATCGACTCAAGGCCTTGGCAGATGCGGACGCCGTCGACGGCCGTCGGAATCGCCGGGAAAGTGCTGAGCACGCGCTTGTACTCGAGGCCCTTCTCGTAGGGCGCGTAGCGCTTGGGATCGAAGGTCTCCGGCGCGGCCATGCCGCCCGCCAACCAGATAAGGATGCAGGCGTCGGCCTTCGCCGGCGGGTGGACGACGGTCTTGTCCTCCGCGCCGAGGAGTTTGGGCGCGCCTAACGACAACGTGGCCAAGCCGGCGCCGGCCAAGAGGCGGAGGAACTCGCGCCGCGCCAAGGGCTCAGGCAAAGCAGGATCGAGGGGCAAACCGTGGGGAAGAGACATGGGGTTAGCGGATGGTCTGGAATTCAGGGAGCATGCAGACGGCCCAGAGGAGGTCGGCGATGCCTTGTTCGTTGAGTTGCGGGCCGAGGATTTCCCGAGCCACCTTCAGTTCGGCGGCGGAAGGGGCGCGACACAGCGCAGAGGCATAGAGCCACTGCGCGAACTCATCGGGCGACTTCCAGGAACGGCGCAGCAGATTGGCGGCGCCACGTCCGAGGAGATCGGTGAAGGCCTGGCCGTTGGCGAGGTCGATGGCTTCCAGCGTGCTCAGCTCATTGGGACGCATGGAGACGATCTGCTCGCGGTTCGGGCGGCCAAGAGAGCGTTGCAGCATATCCGACTTCACCAAGGAAGCGCGGGCGGGCGGACCTCCGGCGCCGCCGAGGCGGGCGAGCGCCTCGGGCAAGCGGCTAACCCCCTTGGCCCAAGGGGTCTCGGGCAACAGCGCCACCGGCTTCCAGGCGGCACCCGCGGCAGGCAAGCCACGGGCGCTCGGGCCCGGCAGCGTCCACTCCCAACCTGCGCCGGTCGCGAGGGTCGATTCCTTTCCTTTCGCGTCCACCAGCGTGACCTGCAGCCAAAGCGCGGCGGCGTTCGGGGCCTTGCCGGCATTGCGCGCGACCACGAGGAACTCGTTGTCGCCGGCCCGCAGATGCGAGGTCAGGTCGAGGGTGTCCGGCGTCTGCCAGTCGTCGCCCTTGGACGCGGTCCGCCCGTTCACGAAGAGTTCGTAGGCGTTATCGCAGGCGACGACGCAACGCGCGGTGGCAGGCAAGGACGCGAGCGGGAAACGGAAGCGGAAGACGCGGGTCTCGCCGACGGCCGGAAGCGCGCCGCCGACCTTGTCGTTGGACCAGATCGGTTGCGCCTGCCAGACCACGGCGTTGCGTGCGACCGGCGCACGCGCCACGGCGGCATCGATCTTGGCCGGCACGGTGCCCGTCAAACGCCAGAGCGCATCCACGAACTGCTCGGCCGTCAGGCGCTTGGCGCGCGGCCCGCGATAGGCATAGCCTTTGTCGTCGGCCGTGCGGGTCAACGTCTCAGCCTGCGACTGATAGGCCTGCGACGTGGCGATGAACTCAAGGACGGCCTTCAGGTCGTACTTCGACTCCACCAAGCGGTTCGCCAGGACATCGAGGAGGTCCTGGTTCCAAGGCGCGGTCTGCATCGCATCGACGGGATGCACGACGCCGCGCCCCATCAGGCGATGCCAGAGGCGGTTGACGATGGTGCGCTGGAGGCGACCGTTGTCGGGATGCGTCATGAGCGCAGCCAATTGCTGCAGGCGCTCGGCACGGGGCTTGGCTGGGTCGATCTGGCCGAGTTCCGGGAAGGGCCACGCGGCCACCGCGGGCTTACCCGTGGGGACGTCGCAGCGAATGAGCTCCAGCGGCTGATTCGAGGTGATGGCGGCGAGGCCATAGGCGTCGCGCAGTTTCCAGCGGTCGATGAAGCTGTCGTGGCACGACGCGCACTTCATGTTGATGCCGAGGAAGGCCTGCGAAACGCTCTGGGAGAACTGCAGTTCCGGACGAGCCCCGGCGCTCACGCTACCGCGCCACACGATGCCCTTGCCGAACCCTTCGCTGGCCGCGGTCGGAGCGATGAGCTCGCGGACGAAGACGTCGTACGGTTTATTCTCCAAGAGCGAAGTATAGAGCCAGCCGGTGATCTGCTTACGGCCGCCGTCGATGTAGCCGGTGCCGGCGTAGTCGTTGCGGAGGAGGTCATTCCAGAACGCCATCCAATGATCGGCGTAGTCGACGTTGCGGGCCAGCAGGGCCTGGACGAGCTTGGTCCGTTTGTCGGGGCTGCGGTCGGC
>JBEGRN010000153.1:0-4874 GCA_041180425.1 Verrucomicrobiota bacterium | reverse complement strand
GCCGAACGCTTGAGGAACGTGTACATCGACCGGCGGTAGAGGCCATCGCCCTTGTCCGCGGTGTAGAAGCGGGTGTTGCTCTGGGTCATCGCCACGTCGCTCCAGATGTTCTCCGGCTGGTAGGGCTTGGCGGACGGGCCGCCGACCTTCTTCACCAGCAGGCCGGCCGTCGAGAGGGCCAGGTCGCGCACGATCTCGGCGTCGACGCGGTAGCGCGGGCCGCGGGAGAGCAGGCGGTTCTTGGGGTCCTTCTCGAGCTTCTCAGGCGAAGTGGCCCCGGACTGACGATACGTCTCCGAGAGCACGATCTGACGGACCATCGCGCGGAGGTCCCACTTCTTGGCAACGAACTCCGTGGCGAGCCAGTCCATGAGCTCCGGGTGCGTGGGCTTCTCGCCCATGATGCCGAGGTTCTCGGTGGTCTCGGAGAGGCCCGTGCCCATGAACTGATACCAGAGGCGGTTCATGGTGACGCGGGCGGTCAGGGGGTTGCGTCCGTCGACGAGCCAGCGGGCCAGGTCGAGGCGGTTGGCGGACTTGCCTTCCATCTTGAGCTCAGGGAGCACGCGGGGCGTGCCGGCGCTCACGGTCTCCTGCGGGTCGGTGTACTGGCCGCGGCGCAGCACCTTGGCGGTGGCGGGCGTGGCGTTCTCCTTCATGATGAGCGTCATCGAGCCGCGGTTCTTGATGGCGTCGAGGTCGTTGGTCGTCGTCTTGATCTTGGCGAGGACGGTCTGGTCGGACTTGTCGATGCGGCGGTCGTAATAGCTGCGGAGCAGGGCGACCGTGGCGGCCGGGGCCTTGGCGCCTTCCTTGCCGAGGGCGGCGCGCAGTTCCGGGACCTTGCCCAAGGTGGCGATGTCGCCCGCGTCGACGAGGGCGGGGATGATGTTGGCCGAGGCCAGGACGATGTTGGTCGCGCCGGCGTTGCTGCGCGTGCCGTAGCGGAACGGCACCTTGGTGCGGATGGTGGCGTTGGCGGGCAGGGTGTTGTTATCGACGATGTTCTGCTGCAGGTCGCCATCGATGTAGAACTTCACGCCGTCGGCCTTGCCGGAGCCGTCGTAGGTCACGATGACTTCGACTTCCTTGTTCACCGGGATGACGCCGGCCGAACGCACCTTGAGGGCTTGGTTGGGCCAGGTCTGGATGATGTGCATCGCGGGGTTGCCGTTCTCGATCCAGAAGTCCCAGCCGCGGAAATTATTGGCCTCATCCATGCGCGCCAAGACGGCGCCGTTGACGGTCTTCAGCATCTTGAGGCGGACCTGCACGGCCCAAGCCTGGGTCTTCTCGAAGTCGCCGAGGGTCTCGTGCTCATAGGCGGACGAACCGTCGAGGACGAAGCCGCCTTGCTTCTTGTTGTAGGCCGGCTTGCCGATGGCCTTGGCCTTCAGGGCGGGGCCGCTCGGGGTCTTCACCGTCATCGGGGTGGCAGCGTCGAACGACCAGCCAGCGGGCAGTTCCTTGGCCACGATGGAAGCCGGGTTGGCCTGGGCGCGCCACGCGGCGAATTCCTTATCGGCCTTGGCCTTCCGGGCGGCGTCTTCCTTCTTCAGGTTGGCCAAGACGGTCTCCAGCTCGGCGAGCTTGGCGCGGTCCTCGGCGCGCGGCACGAGCATGGACGGCGGGTGGTTGGCGTTGTTGCCGTCGAGCGCCGACATCGGGGTGTTCCTGAAGAACGCGGCCATGGAGTAGAATTCCTTCTGGCTGATGGGGTCGAACTTGTGGTCGTGGCACGCCGCGCACCCGCTGGTCAGGCCCAGCCAGACGGCGCCGAGGGTCTCGACCTGGTCCTTGGCGTAGTTCGTCATGACCTCTTCGGCGATGGCACCGCCCTCACCGGTGGTCGGGAGGCAGCGGCAATAGCCGGTCGCGACGATCTGCTCGAGCGTGGCGTTGGGCAGGAGGTCGCCGCCGACCTGTTCGATGGTGAACTGGTCGAAGGGCATGTTCGCCTTGAAGGCGTTGATCACCCAGTCGCGGTAGGGGTAGATGTTGCGGGCGTTGTCGATGTGGATGCCGTGGGTGTCGGCGTAGCGCACGGCGTCGAGCCAGTGACGGGCCATCTGTTCGGCGTGCTCATCGGTCTTGAGCAGGCGCTCGACGGCCTTCGCGTAGGCGTCGGGGGAGTTGTCGGCGAGGTAGGCGCGCAGCTCTTCGGGCGTGGGCGGCAGGCCGGTGAGGTCGAGGTTCAGGCGACGGAAGAGCCGCTCCTTGGCTTCAGGGCCATTGGGCGCGAGGCCGTTCTGGGCGAGCTTCGCGGCGACGAAGGCGTCGATGGGCGACTTAGCCCAGCCGCTCTTATCGGCGGGCGGCGTCGGGCGTTGGGGCGGCAGGAAGGCCCAGTGCTCTTCGTACTTGGCGCCTTCATTGACCCAGCGGCGCAGCAGTTCGATTTCAGCCGGCTTGAGTTGCTTATGCGTCTCGGGCGGCGGCATCACCTCGTCGGGGTCCTGGTTGAGGATGCGTTTCAGCAACGGCGACTTGTCGGCGGAACCCTTGACGATGACGACGTCGCCGCTCTTTGCCGGTTGGAAGGCGAACTCCGCGCGGTCGAGGCGCAGCTTGGCCTTGCGCGAGCCCGAGTCGGGGCCGTGGCAGTGGTAGCAATATTCCGAGAGGATGGGCTGGATGTCCCGATTGAAGGACACGCCATCGGCGGCCAGCGCGGTCAGCGGGGCGAGCAGGAGCAGGGTAAGTCGGGACGACATGGGCAAGGGGTGTGACCAACCTAGGGGGTGGGGGGTTCCCTGCAACCCTCTGAAACGAAAAACCCCTCTTACGAGGGGTTTTGAACCAGCCAGTAGGATAATTACTTTACAGGAGAATAATCCGTGGGGACCAGGAATTCGGACTTCACGCCGTCCTTGATCGTCAGGGAGCCACCGGCCTTCTTCTCGGAGGCTTCCTTGGCGGCCACCCAAGCCGGGTCGGCGCGGAAGGCGTCGAAACTGGCCTTGGCGGCGTCCGCGGACTTGTGGGTCAGGAGGTAGATCAGGGTGTTGCCGGCGACGAGCGGGGACTTCGCGCCCTTCTGGTCGGCGGCGAGGTTCCAGTAGCAGACGTTGGTCATGCCATGCTTCTCGAAGAGCTTCAGGGTGTGGTCGCGGAAGCGGGCGTTGAGCGCGTCGAGACGACCGGCTTCGGTCGTGTAGGTGCGGAGCTCGAAGACGCCTTGGCCATAGGTCTTGGCTTGGGCGAGGGCGGAGTAGTCGGTCGCGCTGAGGAAGGCGTTCTCGATGTGGTCGATGAGCTTGCCGTCCTTCTCGGATTCCTTCGCCGCGGCCTTCCAATCAGGGTCGGCCTGGAAAGCCTTCCAGGCGGCGTCATGGGCGGCGCGGTCGGGGAAGGCGAGGAAGTAGACCAGCTTGTTCTCCTTGTTGTCGACCGGGACGAAGTAGCCGAGGCTCGTCATGCCATGCTTGGCGAAGAGCTTCAAGGTGTGGTCGCGGAAGCGGGCGTTGAGCGCGTCGAGCTTGCCGGGCTTGGCGTAGTAGACGCGCATCTCGAAGAGACGCGTGTCGGGTTCGGCGGCGGTCGCCGTGGAGGCGAGCAGGCCGAAGGTGAGGAGGGTGAGGAGGGTTTTCATGGGAGAGTTACTTCTTGAGGAATTGGTCGACGTTCTCGCGGGTCACGACCTGGAAGGGGATCATGACTTCTTTTTCGTAGGGCTGCTTGGAGGCGATGAGGATGGCGGAGTCGACGGCCCCGCGGCCTTGGCCGACCGCATCCTGGAAGACCGTGGCGTCGAGGCGGCCGGCCTTCACGGCGTCCAGGGCCTGCGCGATGGCGTCGACGCCGATGACGTACACGTCCTTCTTGAGGCCGGCGCGTTCGAGCGCGAGCAAGGCGCCCATGGCCATCTCGTCGTTATGGGCGAAGATGGCCTGGAACTTGCCCTGGTGGGCTTGGATCCAGTTCTCGGTCAGGGCGAGCGCCTTGGCGCGGTCCCACGAGGCCGTCTGGTGGTCGAGGAGCTTGAGGCCGGGGTATTTGGCGAGCACCTTGCGGGCGCCGGCATCGCGGTGGATCTGGGCGGACTGGCCCATGATGCCGTGGATCATGAGCACGTTGCCTTGGCCGCCGAGCTTCTTGGCGATGGCTTCCATGGCGAGGATGCCGGCCTGTTCGTCGTCGGAACCAACGTAGCAATCCGGCGCGGCCTTGGTCAGTGAGTTGACGTTGATGACGGGGATCTTGGCGGCTCGGGCGCGGTCGATGGCCGGGGAACTGGCCTCGACCTCGCACGGGTTGAGGATGATGACGTCGACTTTCTGCGAGATGAAGTTCTCGGTCTGGCTGATCTCGAGGCGGGCGGTGTACTCCGCCGACTGGTCGCGGGAGGAATAGCCGACGAGCCATTCGCCGGGCTTGCGGGCTTCGGCTTTCTTGCAGCCGGTCGACAGGGCGGTGGCCAGAAGGGCGCTAGCGAGCAGGAAGCCGCCGGCGACGGTGCGTGGGGTGAGGCGCATGGAGTGGTTTTACGAACGGGCCTGACGTCGGTCGAGCCAAACCGCACCGACGATGATGACCCCCTTGATCACGGCCTGGTAGTAGGACGACACGCTGAGGAGGTCCAAGCCGTTGTTGATGACCCCGATGAGGAGTACGCCGAGGACGGTGCCAAGGACGCTGCCGACGCCGCCGGACAGGCTGGTGCCACCGATGACCACGGCCGCGATGGCGTCCAGTTCGTAGGCCTGGCCGGCGTTGGGCTGCCCCGTGGTGATGCGGGCGGCGAGGACGACCCCGGCCAAGCCGGTGAGGAGCCCGCAGAGGCCGTAGGCGAAGAGTTTGACCTTGGGCACGGAAACCCCGGCGGCGCGGGCGGCTTGTTCGTTGCCGCCGACGGCGTAGAGGTGACGGCCCAA
>JBEGRN010000152.1:0-5000 GCA_041180425.1 Verrucomicrobiota bacterium | reverse complement strand
ATCGGTCTTCGACACGGCATACCCGACCTTGGCGGTGATGTTCAGCTTGCCGGACTCCGTCGCCTGGCCCTTGGCGGTGAGGCCGTAGAAATCCTTCACGAGCTGCTTGGGGAACGCAGGGCGCGTCCCCTGCACATAAGGGGTCGGACCGGTGACCGTATCCGTGGGGGCCAGCGAGTAATAAGGGGCGGCCGAATAATCAGTGATGTCGTGCTGATACTTGAAGCCGTAAGTAATCTTCTCACCAGGAGCCTGGTAATCGAGGGAGACCGGGATGCTCTTGGTGTTCAACTCCGTCAGCGAATTCGTGTTATAATTGATGGTGTCCCAGAGCGGGTCCAACTTTCTGGTGGCGTAGGCCGCGTCAGAGGTGTTGCTGTAAGGAAAGCGGAGCTTCGTCGGGTTCAGGTAGTGGTTGTAGGTGTTGCTGAAACCGACATTGACCTTGGTGCGCTCGGTGAGCTGGTAGCCCACGTCGAGGGTATGGCTGTAGTTGGGCGGCGAGCTCGTCGTTACGGGCCGTGACGCGGTAGGACGAGTCGAGCGTGATGGTGAGAGGACCGCCCGGGGCGTAGCGGAGGTTGCCGCTGAGGTTGTCGCGCGAGTCTTCGAGCGAGGCCAAGCTGGACTTGTTGAAGTAGACGTAACCACGCTTGGCGGAGAGCGTCAGCGCGAGCGGCGAATCCTTGCCATACTCGAGCGTCAATCCCGGGGTGACCGTCCAGGACGTTGAAGCCGTCTTGGTGGCGGCGGAGTAGAGATTGTCGGTGACTTCCAGCGCGACGGCGGAGTCAAAGAAGATGTCGAGATCATCCCCGACTTGGATCAGCGGAGAGGTCGGGAACAGGTTGGCGGCCTGAGCGCAAACCGAGGTGGAAAGAAGCGCAGCGGCAACGAGGAAGCGGACCTTGGGCATAGGGGATACGGGGAGTAGGTGTGAAATTAAGCCCAAGGCTTGCTGTGCTTCAACCCCCAAACCAAGCCCAGAACGCCACCTAGGTAAAAAATGACCCCACCGCCCGTGAGGGTGGTGGGGTCATTTAAGTGACTTATTTACAGTAACTTAAGACTTTTTAGGCACCCGCGGACTCAGCGGTCGGGCTGACCTTGATGCGACGGTAGAGCGGCAAGCCCGTACCAGCCGGCACCAAGTGACCCATGATGACGTTCTCCTTGAAGCCCGTCAGCAAGTCGCGCTTGGCCATCGTGGCGGCATCCGTGAGGACGCGGGTCGTTTCTTGGAAGGAAGCGGCCGAGATGAAGGATTCGGTCTCCAAGGAAGCCTTGGTGATGCCCAGGAGGATCGGCTCGTACTCGGCGATCTGGCCACCGCGCTCATGGATGGAGCGGTTGACTTCGGCCAAGGTGCTGCGGTCGACCTGTTCGCCCCAGAGGTAATCGGAGTCGCCCGGCTCGGAGATGCGGACCTTGCGGAGCATGCGCGAGACGATGATTTCGATGTGCTTGTCGTTAATCACGACGCCCTGCGAGCGGTACACCTTCTGAATTTCGGTGATAAGGTAGTCCTGGACGCGCGACTGGCCCAAGATGTCGAGGATGTCGTGCGGGTCGACGGCGCCTTCAGTCAAGCACTGGCCCTGCTTCACCTTTTCGCCGGCGGCGACGATGATGTGCTTGCCGTGCGGGATGAGGTGCTCCTCTTCGCGGCCGATGGAATCCTTGATGACGAGGCGCTTCTTGCCGCGGATGGACGGCTGGAATTCGACTTCCCCGTCGATCTTGGCGATCTCGGCGGCATCCTTCGGGGGACGCGCTTCGAAGAGCTCGGAAATGCGCGGGAGACCCGCGGTGATGTCCTGCGTCTTGGCGGCCTGGCGGGGGATCTTGGCGAGTTCGCTGCCCTGGGCCACGACGTCGCCTTCGTCCACGAGGACGCGGGCGCCGGCCGGGATGGAGAACGTACCGAGGTTCGCGCCCTGGGCGTCGACGATCTGGATCTGCGGGTTCTGCTCGTCGGAGTGCTCGATGACGGACTTGTAGAACGCGTTGTTGGAAGGGTCGCGCTCTTCGTTGTAGGTCACGCCCGAGATCATGTCCAAGAGACGGATGCGGCCCGCGCTGTTCGCGAGGATCGACGTGTTGTTCGGATCCCAAGCGGCGATGAGCTCGTCCTTCTTCACGTTCTTGCCGTCCTTCACGTTGATGACCGTACCGGCGAGGATGCGGTATTCTTCGAGCGACTGGTTGGCGTCGTTGACGATGCGGATGGAGCCCGTGCCGTTGACGGCGACGAAGGCGTCCTTGAGCTCGACGGTGTTGAGGTCGACGAACAGGACACGGCCGGCGTTCTTGGCCTTGATTTCGGGGGTCTTCAGCTGCGCGACGCCACCGATGTGGAACGTACGCATGGTCAGCTGGGTGCCCGGCTCACCGATCGACTGGGCGGCGATGATGCCGACCGCGGTGCCGCGCTCGACGATGCGGCCCGTGGACGGGTCGAGGCCGTAGGACTTCGGCGGGATGGCGTTCACCATCATGTGGGTGAGCGGCGAGAGGACCTTGACGCGGTCGATGCCGACCTTCTCGATCTGCTTCGCGATGTCTTCGGTGATCAGTTCGCCGGAGCGGACGATGATCTCGGAAGGGTTGAGCGGATTGAAGACGTCTTCGGACGGGCAGCGGCCCACGATGCGGTCGGCCAGCGGGACGAGGATTTCGTCGCCGTCGTAGATGGTGTTCTTCCACACGCCGTTGGGCATGCGGACAGCCACGCGGTCGACGCCCGCGTCGCGCAGCTTGGCGACGACCTCTTCGGTCAGGGCGGTGTCCGCCTTCGCGAGGGCCTTGGCGGCGCCGGAAGGATTGACGACGTCGATGGAGAGGTGACGGCCGATGGCGGCGTCGCCGAGGGTGATGACTTCGGTGCCGGAGGTCAGGTGGTGGTCGTCGGTGACGATCACGTCCATGGCCACGTCACAGAGCTTACGGGTCATGTAACCCGCGTCGGCGGTCTTGAGCGCGGTGTCGGACAGACCCTTACGGGCGCCGTGCGTCGAGATGAAGTACTCGAGGACCGAGAGGCCTTCGCGGAACGAAGACAAGATCGGGCGTTCGATGATTTCGCCGGAGGGCTTGGCCATGAGGCCGCGGGCGCCGCAGAGCTGCTTCACCTGGGCCTTGTTACCACGGGCGCCGGAATCCATCATGGCGTACACCGGGTTGATGATCATGCGGTGGGTGTTGCGCGGGTCGCCCTTGCGGACGCCGGCCACCTTGGCGGATTCGGACAGCGTGTTGTACACGGACTGCGCGATGGTGTTCGTCGCGCCGGACCAGGTGTCGACGACCTTGTTACGGCGTTCGTCGTTGGTGATCGTACCGGCTTCGTTCTGGCGCTGGAACTCGCGGACCTTGGCGGTGGCCTGCTTGACGACGTCGTCCTTCTCCTTCGGGTAGATCATGTCGCTCACGCCGATCGAGATGCCGGCGCGGGTCGCGATGCGGAAGCCCGTGTCCTTGAGCGCGTCGAGGACGGGGATGGAGGCCTCGCGGCCGACGGCCTTGTAGGTCTTCAGGATGAGGTCGCCGAGCTGGCCCTTCTTCACGGTTTCGTTGAAGAAGCCGAGCTCGGTGGGCCAGATGGTGTTGAAGATGATGCGGCCGAGCGTGGTGACGATCGTGCGCGAGGTCTTGTCGCCGTGGACGGTGTCGCGACCGAAGTCCGGGTTGGCGTAGCGCACCCAGTCATGGAAGTGCAGCGCGCCTTCGGCTTCGGCGTAGTTGGCCTCGTCGACCGAACCGATCACCGGGAGGTGGGCGTTGGCGGCGGGCTTGTTGGCGGGCTCGAGGGTGAGGTAGTACGAACCCAGCACGATGTCCTGCGACGGCGTGAGGATCGGCTTACCGCTCGAGGGCGAGAAGATGTTGTTCGTGGACATCATCAGGAGCTTGCACTCCATGATGGCTTCCAGGGACAGCGGGACGTGCACGGCCATCTGGTCACCGTCGAAGTCCGCGTTGTAAGCGGTACAGACGAGCGGGTGCAGACGGATGGCGTCGCCTTCGATGAGGACCGGCTCGAAAGCCTGGATCGAGAGACGGTGGAGCGTCGGGGCGCGGTTCAGGAACACCGGGTGGCCGCGGGTGACTTCCTCGAGGATGTCCCACACTTCGGGCTTCTTCTGCTCGATGTGCTTGCGGGCGCCGCGGACGGTATGGGCGAGGCCCAGGTCCTTGAGGCGGCGGATGATGAACGGCTCGAAGAGGACGAGGGCCATCTTCTTCGGGAGACCGCACTGGTTGAGCTTGAGCTCGGGACCGATGACGATGACCGAACGGCCGGAGTAGTCGACGCGCTTACCGAGCAGGTTCTGGCGGAAACGGCCATGCTTGCCCTTCAGCATGTCGCTGATGGACTTGAGCTGACGATCGCGGTCCTTGACCGGCTTGCCGTGGCGACCGTTGTCGAGGAGGGCGTCGACCGCTTCCTGGAGCATGCGCATCTCGTTATGGATGATGACGTCGGGCGTCTTCATCTGGATGAGCTGCTTGAGGCGGTTGTTGCGGTTGATGACGCGACGGTAGAGGTCGTTCAAGTCGGAGGTCGCAAAGCGGCCGCCTTCGAGCGGGACGAGGGGACGGAGGTCCGGCGGGATCACCGGGAGGACCGTCAGGATCATGTGCTCAGGGCGCTTGCCGGAAGCCAGGAAGCCCTGGATGATCTTCATGCGGCGGGCGACCTTCTTCTTGATCTGCTTGGAGCGCGTGGAGCGGAGCTGGTCGCGGAGACCTTCGACGGTCGCGGCGAGGTCCATCTTCTTGAGCAGCTGCTGGAGGGCTTCCGCACCCATGCGGGCCTTGAAGGCGTCAGGGCCATGCTGTTCGACGGCGCGGCGGTAGCTTTCCTCGTCGAGGAGCTCCTTTTCCTGCATGCCGGTCTGGCCCGGGTCGACGACCAGGTACTTCTGGTAGTAGATGACCTGCTCGAGCTGGCGGGTGGTCATGTCGAGCATCAGCGACAGACGGCTGGGCATGCTCTT
>JBEGRN010000151.1:0-4541 GCA_041180425.1 Verrucomicrobiota bacterium | reverse complement strand
GACACCGGCCTCGGCGTCCAGGTGATCATGGGCCAGGAGCAGTCGGGCTACATGAACGTCACCGCGACCCTGCTCGCCGGTGCCGCCGTGGGCCGCGCGACGTCCCTCGTCCGCCTCAAGACCGCCTAATAGCGGCCTGAGCGTCGAGACTGGGGCTCCCTTCGGGGGGCCCCTTTTTTGTGCCCCTTTGCCAAGGCTCGCAAGAATGTGAGCCTCTACTCTGAGTTCCTGCCCGACGCCAAGGAGATCCTCGCCGACCTAGGGGTGGCGGGCTCGTGCAACTCCGGGGCCATCACGTTCGTCTGTATGCTCTCCGACCCGGCCATCACGCAGGTTTTCGAGGCTGGGGGCTTTTGTGAGCGAACCCAGCACACGGTACGTCTGGCGGCTGAAACGGCCTCCTGGAGCCTCCCAGACGGGTCTAATGGGGCATCGGCGGCGGTCATCAGCGGCGGGGCCCCCATCGCCTCCCTAGCCATCGGCAAGAAGATTGTCGCCGGTGGGAAGACCCTCCGCATCACCGGGCAGACCTACAAGCCCGCGTCGGCTTGGGTCACGCTGGTCGTCATCGACGACAACCAATAAAGCCGTGGGCGTCGTCCTCCCCAAGACCAGCCAGCAGGAGTTTAAGAACGCCCTAGACGAATACGCCCAGGGAATGCGTCTGTCTATGGAAGACGCGGCGAACGTGGCGGCGTCTCGGCTTAGTATCGCGGCAATGGAGTTGACTCCACCGATCCTAGACTCCGGCGGTGGCGGCCTTACGCACGGGGCTAAACTCGCTGGGTATAATGCGGTATCCAGGGACATTCGGAGCCTGTTCACGGCTAGGGACGACACGAAGGCGGCGGCTGTCGGCGTTCAACTCAATCGGCTGCGCGAGGCCATCAAGGCGGGCGACCGCGGCAAGTTTGAGCGCATCCGTCAGCGAGCGACTCTTCAGAAGACGAACCTGACCAACCACATCACCGCGGCGATTATTCACGACAGCGACCCTGCCCGCGCCTTCTCCAAGGCTCAGAACCTTTTTAACAAGTCCAACCCGGTGCTTACGATGGACAACCAGGAGACGACTAAAGACCTCCGCAAGGAGCACCTCGCCCGTCGCAAGATTGACCGCCAAGGCCGCGTCCGTATCTGGAAGCAGACCGGCAGTTATCTGGGCAAGTACGTCGCCGAGAGCAAGGCCGCCCTGGATGCATACATCAAACTCACACAGAGCCATGTCGGCTACCTGAAGGCTGGCTGGTATGACGTCCTTACCAAACTTCCGAAGCTAAACAATAAGCGCCTGTATAAGGCCAAGGATATCCCGGTCTGGATTAAACGCCACAGCGGCAATGGCTATGTCACCTCGTTCCGCAATGCCTATGGCCTGACGATGATCATCGGAAACACCATCGGCGACAACGACGGACAGGCCAGCAAGAACGGCGTGCCTGACATTGCGCGCTCGATTGCCATTGAGCGAATGTTTGCCGACCTTGAGCAATACCAAGCCCGCGAGGCTCAGAAGTTTAACAGTAAATAATTTATGGGCACCAAATCCATTCGACACATCGTCGAGGCCAACGTCGCCTCGCACCTCGCAGCCGAGTCCGGCCTGACGGGGGTCAACATCTACACCGGGGACGACGGGGATATCAACGTCCTCCCGAAGGCCATCGTCCTCTGCGACTCGGCCCGGACGCCCGCCGACCTCCCCGAGGGGGCTGGGAACTATGACTGCTCCGTCCGCGTCACGATCTTCTCGAACGCCGACGACACGACCCTGACCGACCACCGTGCCCGGTGCGCCGCCCTGGCTGGGTCGATGCAGAACCTCGCCGCGCTGAAGGCGGTCTTCGTGGCCTCCGGGGATGCGACCCTATACGACGTGACGCCCAACACCGAGGACGAGGGCAAGGACGAGCGCAGCTTCGCGACGGCCTTCACCTTCGGCCTATTGACCGTCCTGCCCGCGTAAGGTTGCCCCAGCCCGCAAAGACAAATGGCCGCCGTCGCTCAAGGAACCACCTGCACCTACGGGGTCGCGGGCACGATCACGAACCTGTTTGTTCAGTCCTACACCGTCTCCGCCTCGTTCAATAACGAGAACCTGGTGCAGGACGAGACCGGCCTGACGAAGACCCAGCGCTACGACGACCGCAAAACGGAGCTCTCCGTCGAGGGCGTGGTCAAGGCCAGCGGCGATGCCCCTGCCCTGGGCGCTACCCTGACCTTCACGGTGGCCGCTAAGGGTGCCTATCCCTCCGGCACGGCGAGCAACACCTTTGTCGGCGTCATCACGAAGATTGAGGAAAAGGGCTCCAACAAGGAGTTCGTCAAGTACTCGATCACCGCGGTCGACTTCGAAGGCATCACGCCGGCCTGATTGACCTAGCCCTGCAAGGGCTTTGAGTCGACCCCGTGGACAATCGTTTCCTGCGGGCGTTCTCCGACCCGTCCTCCCGGGTGTTCTTCGGGAAGCGGGTCTTCCCTTTTTGCCTGAAGCATAGGGTTCGGCTGCTTGCCATCGGTTCGCCTCTGGTCACGGCTGGCCCGACGATAACCCCCGCCGACCTGATGATGGCGGTCAAGGTATGCGCCGAGGAGGGCGGACTCGGGTTCGGCTTCTGGGAGCAGGCCCGCATCCGCGAGCTCGAGTACCGCCCGGAGAAGTTCGCCAAGGAGGTCGCCCGGTTCGTGGCCTACTGCCACCTTGACGCGTGGCCTAAGTACTGGGGCGGCTCGAAGACCAGCGACTCGGCTGACGGGGTCGGTGTGCCTTGGCCGCTTATGATCGTGACAAACCTCATCGCCAACGGGGTCGAGGAGTCCAGGGCATGGGAGATGCCGGAGGCGCAGGCCATATGGCTATCTACGGCCTTCTCGGTGAGGGGCGGGGCAAAGGTCAACCTGTTGACGACCGAGGAGGAGGACATGATGGAAGCGCTGCGCCGTGGGGAGTTGCCTTCCCAGCAAGGTTAAAAGATGGGACGCAAACTAGAGTGGGAGTTGTCGGGCAAGTCCGACGTGCCGGAGAAGATGGCTAAGGCCAAGGCTTCTATGGAAGGCCTTGAGGGCGCGGCCAACGGCCTGTCCAAAAAGTTCAAGGAGGCGTTCAAGGACATCGCCCTTGGCTTCGTCGCCCCGATGGTGCTTGTCCAGAAGGCTATCGGCTTCATCACCGACCAGTTTAGCAAGCTTCAGCAGTTCGCCCAGGAGTCCCGCGACTTCGCCAAGGAGGCCGACTCAGCCAAGTTCTTCCAACCCGGTGGTCGCGAGGCTTTGCTTCAGGCCGAGGAGCGGGCGAAGGACAGGGAGAACAAGCTCAAGGGTCAGTTCGGCTCATTTATCGGGTATGCGGACTTCCTCCGCAACGACCCTCGCGGCGCTGAGATCCTGAAGCGGAGCATGGTATCTGGGCTCGGTGGCGGTGGCGGTACCGTCAGCCCTATTCCTGGACTGGACACGCTTTACCGGCTATTCTCTGCCAACGCCGAGAAGATTGCCGCGGCGACCACGATGGCAGCCGACCCGAAGGTTCGCGCCGAGATTGATGCCATGCTCGCCGGTGACATCGCCAAGCGAGCCGCCGCTAAGGCCGAGACCGAAGCGGCCAAGACGGCCCCGACCGCCCAGAAGATTTCCGAGATTTCCGGCAACGTGATCGGCGTCGGCCAGAGCCCGCAGCTCGACGCCATGCGCCAGCAGATTGTCCTGCAAGAGGACATGGCCAACAGCCTCCGTGCCCTTGTCGAGGCCGACCAGCGTCAGTCCGGCTTCCGTCCCGAGAAGGGCTTTGACCTTGGCGGCATGGGCTCGGCTGGTCGCACCACTTTTCCCCGCTAACCTATGGCTAAGATTTCCCAAGGCAACGACCTGACGGTTCCGCAACTCCAAGCGGGCTACACCATCGAGAACAACGGCTACGGCGTCCTGACCTGCAAGGCGGTCTACAAGTGCGACGCCTCGACGGCGGCGGACGTCATCTCCCGGAGCGACGTCTTCAGCGAGGATAACCGTCTATTTTGCCATAAGGTTAGCGTGTCCTATGGCGCCCTGGACGTCGCCACGATCACGGCGGATTACATCGGCATCACCGGGGAGAGCGGTTGGAGTTCCCCTGAGGTCGGCGCCGCTACTAGCCTTACCGCCGAGCCTATCACGTCACACCCTCGGTTCACCGATAGCACGGCTCCTAAGATTGCCGGCGCCGCTCCTTATGCCGCGGCTACCACGATCACCACACTGGCCCCTTACGGGAATAACATCTGGGAAGGCGAGAATGGTGCCATCTTCGAGCTCGAGACTGGCGGCAAGTTCCTCGGCTTTTACTCACGGGCGAACGACACGGCCAAGAAACTCTATCAGCGCACGTCCTATCTTGCCCCGACGTCGACCTTCCGCGGCGTCATTTACACGAGCGACTCGACCAACGTGACCACGTTCCTTGGCATGGTCGGCAAGACGATGAAGACGCGCAGCCCTGACAGTTTGACCGCCCTTCTTCCGTCCTATTACGGCGACGACTTCGAGGCCGACGACGAGACCGACCA
>JBEGRN010000150.1:0-5136 GCA_041180425.1 Verrucomicrobiota bacterium | reverse complement strand
CTCCAGCAGCTCGGCGCGGGTGAAGACCTTGCCCGTCGGGTTGGACGGGTTGCAGACGATGATGGCCTTGGGCTTCTGCTCGAACGCCTTGGCCAGCTCCGCGGGGTCGAAACTGAAGTGCGGCGCCCGCAGCGGCACGTAGATCGGTTGGGCCCCGGAGAGGATGGCGTCGGCCGCGTAGTTCTCGTAGAACGGAGAGAAGACGATCACCTTGTCGCCCGGATCGCACGTGACCACGAAGTGCTGGTCGGGGTCGAGCTGCAGGCCGGAGAATCGATTGACCTTCGCTGCGAGCGCCTGGCGGAAGCGGGGCGCGCCCCAGGTCACCGCGTATTGGTGGTGCGGGCCGCGCGTCGCGCGCTCCAAGGCCGCCAACAAGGGCTCGGGCGGGTCGAAGTCAGGGAAGCCTTGCGAGAGGTTGATGGCCCCGTGTTGGTTGGCCAGGCGGGTCATCCCGCGGATGACGGATTCGGTGAAGCCGGACAGGCGACGCGCGGTGGAGGGCATGGCGCGACTATGGTATCCCTCGATGGTCTGCCAAAGCGAAAACGGAACGACCGGAGGTCGCCGCATCACCCCTTGCCACCCTGGACCTCGCCTAGCCGCTTACCCAACGATCTTCTTGTAGGGCTCGCCCTCGTTCTGGGTCGGGCGTTCGGGACGGCCTTTGTAGCGGTAGGTCAGGCCCATGTTGTCGATGCCGAGCAGCCAGAGGATGGTCGCATGGAGGTCATGGACGTGCAGTGGCGTGTCGACCGCGCGCAGGCCGAGGTCGTCGGTGCTGCCGATGGTCTGGCCGCCCTTCACGCCACCGCCGGCCATGAACATCGTGAAGCCCGTCGGGTTGTGGTCGCGCCCATCGCCCTTCTCGGACATCGGCGTGCGGCCGAATTCGCCGCCCCAGACCACGAGCGTGTCCTCGAGCAACCCGCGGGACTTGAGGTCCTTAAGCAAGCCGGCGACCGGCTGGTCCATCGAGGCACAAAGGTTCGTGTGGTTGCTTTCGATCTTCGTATGAGAGTCCCACTTCGAGCCCGCGCCATGGTAGACTTGCACGAAGCGCACGCCGCGTTCGACCAGACGGCGGGACAGCAGGCAGAGTCGGCCCATCGTCTCGGTTTCCTTCTGGTCGAGCCCGTAAAGTTTACGGGTCGCTTCCGTCTCGCCGGTGAGGTCGACCACCCCGGGCGCTTCGGTCTGCATGCGGGCGGCGAGCTCGTAGCTCGCGAGGCGGGCCCCGAGTTCCGAGCGGTCGGGGTAGCGAGCGGCGAACTCCTGGTTGGCGCCGTGGATCAGCTGCAGTTTGCTGCGCTGGAGGTCGGCGGAGACCGCCTCGGGCGTGTTGAGGTTGGGGATAGGTTCGGTGCCGCCCTGCAGGCGGATCCCTTGGTAGGCGGCGGGCATGAAGCCCGCGCTCCAGTTGCGGACGCCGTTCACGACCGACGAGGCGTTGTCCTGCATGACCACGAAAGCCGGCAGGTTCTGGTTTTCCGAACCGATGCCGTAGTTCACCCAAGAACCCAGCGAAGGCCGCCCGCCTAGGATCGCCCCGGTGTTCATCTGGCAGACCCCGGCGGAGTGGTTGATGCCATCGGAGGTGCAGGAGCGGATGACGGCGAGGTCGTCGGCGCAGCTTGCGATATGCGGAATCCAGTCCGAGAACCATTGGCCGGATTGTCCGTGCTGTTTCCAGCTGCGTTTGGAGCCGAGGAGAGGGGCCTTGGCTTCGCCCATCGCGGTCAGCACGGTGCCGTAGCTGCTTGGCAACGGCTGTCCAGCGAGTTGGTTGAGCAAGGGTTTAGGGTCGAAGAGGTCGAGGTGCGAGGGCCCGCCCTCCATGAAGAGGAAGATGACGCTCTTCGCGCGCGGCTTGATCTGGCCGACGCCCGCTTGGAGCGGCACGCCCGGCGCCGGGACGGTGAGCTCCTTGCAGAGCAGGTCGCTGAAGGCCATGGCGCCCAGGCCAAGCCCGGCGCTGAAGAGGAAGTCGCGGCGGGAGGAGGACGCCTCGACGCGATGGCAACGTGGGTCGATCATTCGAGGTAGAAGAATTCGCTGGAGTTGAGCAGCGCGTGGCAGAGGGCGGCGAAGGCTGGATCCGTCGGCGCCGTCGGCTGGGCGTTGGCGGAGGCCCTCCGGCCGGGGCCGACGCTGAGGTCATGCCCGTGGCCGGCATTGTCCTTGAGCAGCCCCAGTTTGCTTTCGAAGCGCCAGAAGCCGACCGTCGCAGCGGTCGGGCCTTCGTTGTTGAAGAGCAACTGGGCGTTGGGGAGCGCCTCCGCGCTGAAGCGCACATCGTCGAGCGCGCCGTGGAAACCGCGTGTGCTCGTGCCCGCCTCGCCGCCCAAGGTGAGCGGTGCGGTGAGCTTCGGCAGCGGCAAGAGGTCGCTCGCCACCGTGTCCGAACGCAGCTGCTCGTCGTCGTTGGCGAGGTCCTTGATGCTGAAGGTCACTTCGCCCGGGCTATCCTTGGTCGCGTAACGGATGGCTGCGGAGACGAAGTAGGGCTTGTTCATTTCCACGCGCAGGCCGGAGAAGTGGACGGCCTCGCCATGCGTCCCGTCGCGGAGCGGGCCGAAAGCCTGCAGCACCAGCACCATCGGGCTGCGACGTGATTTCACGCCCGTGATCCCGAAGCGCCAGGACGGCTTGGCCTTGTCGGTCGAACCCAGCGCTGCGATGGTGCGGACCGTGGCGCCCTCGTCGACCGAGCGCGGCACGACGACGGCTTCGATGGTGAAGCCGCGGGAGAGGTCGAGTTGGGCCGTGTCTTGGGCGATGAGCGGGGCGGCGTGGTCTTTGGCGAAGTGCAGCGCGTGGCCGTCGCGGTTCGGGATCTTCTCTTCGATCAGCCCGGTCGTGGGCGCGGCGCTCGCGGCATGGGTTTCGAGGGCGGGGCGGGCAAGGAACTGGCGTGCTCGGGTCAGTTCGGTGGGCGAGGCTCGGCGGGAGAAGAGGAGCGCGTACAGCCGTTGGATGCGTTCGTCGGCTTGGCTTGCGTCGGGGATCTCTTGGCGGATCCGTTGGGCCAGGACTTCGCCGCGGCGCAGCAGGAACGGGCTGTTGAGCAGCAGCAGTGACTGCACGGGCGTCGTGGTGAGGTCGCGGCTGGAGGTGCTGTTGAACCATTGCGGCGCATCGAAGACATCGAGCACCGGGTCGCGGCTGTTGCGGAGGATGCGCGTGTAGACGCTGCGGACCGGGTCGGTCGCATTGGCGCCGGGGCCGGCGGCGCGGCGGAGGTCGAGGTCGCCCGCCACCGCGAAGAGCGCGTCGCGGACCTGTTCCGCTTCCAGGCGTTGCGGTTGGTGTCGCCAGAGCAGGAGGTTCTGCGGGTCCTTCAATTGGCCGGCCGCGGGGGCCGGGTGCTGGCTGGAGCGGCGGTAGGCTGCGCTGGTGAGGAGCAGGCGGTGCATCGCTTTGTGGTCCCACCCACGGTCCATGAACTCGGCGGCCAAGTAGTCCAGCAGGGCGGGGTGCGACGGCGGCTCGCCCAAGCGGCCGAAGTCGCTCGCGTAGGGCGTCAGTCCGCGATGGAAGACCTGTTGCCAGAGTCGGTTCATCGCCAGGCGCGCCGTGAAGGGGTTGGTACGGTCGGTCAACCAGCGGGCCAGCGTCGCCCGTCGCCCGGAGGTATCGCCTTGGGCTGGAGGGGTGATGACGGCCGGGGCGGCCGGCGTCGTGCGGCTGAGGACGGTCAGGTAGGCTGGCTGGACCAGGACGTTCTTCTTGGGGATAGCGACCGCAGGCGCGGCATGACCGGTTTCTCGGACCGAAAGAAGGAAGGGCGGGTCGGCAGGCTTGTCTGCGGCGAAGGCGGCTAGCTCCTTCTGCAGGTCGGCCAACTTGGTCCGCTCTTCTCCTTTGATGCGGCGGTCGAGGCGGTCCCATTCGTAGGCGACCTGACGTTGGATCAGCCCGACGAGTTGCTCCTCGTGGGCGGTGCGTTGCGCGGCGGGCTTGTGGTACATCGCCTGCAATTCGTCTTGGAAGCGTTCCACGGCCTCCTTCTGGGCGGCCTGCCGGTGCGGGGCTTCGAGCGCCGCGATCGCCGCGCGGACGCGGGCGGTCTTCGCTTCCCAGGCGGCGAGCTGCGTCTGATAGGCCTTTTCGGCGGTTGGGGTGAACGCGGCGCGGTCGTCGACCGGCTGGAGGTTGGCGAAGAACGCGCGCAGCGCGAAGTAATCGCGTTGCAGGATCGGGTCGAACTTATGGTCGTGGCAGCGCGCGCACTGCATGCCGGCGCCGAGGAAGACGTCGCCGGTGGTGTCGGTCAGGTCGTTCAGGATGGCATCCCATTGCCCGCGTGCGTCGCGCTGGTTCCACTCGTAGATCCAATGGCGAAGGTAGCCGGTGGCCGTGAGCGCCGCGGGGTCGCCGGGGAAGAGCTCGTCGCCCGCCAGCTGTTCTTGGACAAAGCGGTCGTAGGGCTTGTTCTCATTGTACGACTGGATCACGTAATCGCGGTAGCGCCAGGCCGTGGGGCGGAGGTCGTCGGCGCGGTAGCCGTCGCTGTCGGCGTAGCGAACGAGGTCGAGCCACTGGCGGGCCAGACGTTCGCCGTAGCGCGGGCTGGCGAGCAGCCGGTCTACCAGCTGCTCGTAGGCTTGCGGAGAGCGGTCCTGCACGAATGCGGCGACCTCAGTCGGCGTCGGCGGCAGGCCGAGGACATCGTAAGTGAGCCGGCGGATGAGGACGGCGCGGTCGGCCTCGTCGGCAGGAGCGAGCCCCTCCTGCCTCAAGCGTTCATCGATGAAGCGGTCGACGGGGTTCGCGGCCGAGCCAGAGGGGAGCGCGGGACGCTTCACCGGTTGATAGGCCCACCAAGAGCGTTCCTTGTCGCCGATGGTGCCAGGCAGGTAGCGGCCGGATGTCGGAGCGAGCGTGCGGCTCTTGGGCCAAGGTGCACCCGACTGCACCCAAGCGGTCAGAAGCGCGACTTCATCCTTAGTAAGACGTTCGCCTTTGGGCGGCATCATCACGTCCGGGTCGGTCGAGAGGATGTTCTTGAGGAAAAGACTCTGGCTTGGGTTGCCCGGGAGGAGGGCGGCGCCGCCGTCACCTCCGGTCGTGAGCCCGGCGAGGCTGTCCATCACTAAGCCACCCTTGTTCTTGCCGGAGGAGTGGCTGTGGCAC
>JBEGRN010000149.1:0-4585 GCA_041180425.1 Verrucomicrobiota bacterium | reverse complement strand
CGCATCTTTAAGCAGAAGTACCTCGCCCTGCCCTGGAGCGACGACGGGGGCACGATGGTGACGGCGGCCTCCGCCAGCGACTACGCCCTCGCGGACGACTGGGAGGCCGAGGCCATGATCACCCCGAAGGCCACGCTGGCCGACAAGAAGGATGCGCCGCAGGGGTCGGTGCCTTTCCGCACGGCGGGCATCGACTGTCAACGTGGGCACTTCTTCGGGGTGGTCCGCAGCTGGAGCAAGACCGGGCACAGTCGCCTGCGTGCCTTTGCGCGGCTGGAGACTTGGGGCGACGTGGAGAACTTCACCAAGGTGCACGGGGTGCATCGTGCCCTGGTCGTCGTGGATGCCGGCGACAACGCGCAGGTGGTCTACGCCGAGACGGCGAAGCGTGGTTGGAAGTGCGCCAAGGGTTCGGGCCAGGACGACTTCACTGTCAAAGGTCGGGACGGCCAGACCAGCAAGCGCTTCTACTCCGACGTGCAGAGCTACGTGGTGCCCGGGCAGGCGAACCGCGCCCGCCTGATCGTCTGGTCTAACCTCGCCGGCAAGGACCTGCTCTCGGGCCTGCGGGTGCGCAAGGTGCACACCTACGCCCGCGACACTGTGGCCGACTACGTGGAGCAGATGAACGCCGAGGTCCGGGTCCGCGACTCCCGCACGGGAAAACCGCAGTGGATTTTGCCCGCCGGCAAGAAGGACAACCACGCCCTGGACTGCGAGCTCTTGGCCATGTTGGTGGCGGTCCGCTGGGGTATCGTCGGGCGGGAAGGGGCAGGGGAGGCCGCGCCGCTCGATGCCTGACTTGACCTTTCTCCTAGTGTTGGCACCTTTGATTCAGGACTGGCCGATGGTGCGTTGTTGGGGTGCTGTAATGGCTTGCGGCGCTCGGGTGCATGGAACACGTCGGCCAGTCCCCTCTTTACCCCCAGCCCAAGGTTAAGAACTGACCATGGCCCAAGGACTATTCATCGGACTTACGGAAGACGAGCTGCTGGCCATCAAGGCCAAGGCCGTCGCCGCGATCACGCAGGGTTTGAACGTCGTGTCGTACTCCGACTCCGGGTCGAGCGTGTCGAAGCAGTGGGCCTTGCCGCCCAAGGAGATGTTGGACGAGGTCGGCTATGCCCTGTACAACCTCGACCCCCAGCAGTACGCGGCCTTCCGCCGGACTTCTGTCGTGGCCGTCCGTTGGGACGCGCGCAGCTTCTAATTTATGCCCCCCCGCAAGAAGACCATCAAGGCCGTCGAAGTTCCGAAGCCCGCCGCCGGCGCGCAGGGGGTTCCGAAGGCGCAGGCCGCGCAGGCTTGGTCGTCGAACTTTCAGAATGCGGGGAT
Source organism: Verrucomicrobiota bacterium (assembly GCA_041180425.1). Classification (GTDB taxonomy): domain Bacteria; phylum Verrucomicrobiota; class Verrucomicrobiia; order Opitutales; family UBA953; genus UBA953. The sequence continues at coordinate 3,250 of JBEGRN010000149.1, read as the reverse complement.
GTCGTTTGCCCGCCGCGCCTGGTACGGCTCGACGCCGCAGGACGCCCGCAAGGACGTAAGCCAGTACGATCGGCAGTCCCTGCTGCAGAAGGCTCGCTACGCGGAGAAGAACTACCCCAGCATGGTGCAGTACGTGAACGACATGGTGATGTACGTGGTCGGGGACGGCTCCAAGCCCACTAGCCACGCGGCCGACCCTGCCAAGGCCCGCCTCTACGAGGACTACTACTACCGCGCCACGCGCAAGGCCGACATCACTGGCCGCTATACGGGCGAGCAGCTCCAGCGCATCATCGTCAACACCTGGGCGGTGGACGGCGAGGTCTTCGCCCTCAAGGTCACTGACGCCCTGGGCAAGGCGACCACGCAGATCATCGAAGGCCACCGGGTGGTCAACCCGACGATGCCCAACCAAGTCACCCCCGACACGTGGGACGGCTTCGTCTTCGGAAAGTACGGCGAAGTCATCGGCATCTGGGTGCAGTTCGGCGAAGGCCAGTTTGAGCTCAAGAAGTCCGGCACCTATTTCCACATCGCCGACTTCAAGCGGGCGAGCGGCGCCCACGGCTTGCCCCCGATGGCCCACGCCCTGAACTCGATGCAGGACCAGACCGAGATCATCGAGCTGGAGAAGCGTGCGACGAAGCAGGTGACGGACGTGCCTTCCATCCTCACCAAGAACGGCGGGGCAATCGACGACAGCATGGCGGCCGACCTGAACGGCACCGCGTCGTCGGACTTCGGCAACATCGGCGCCCAGATGGGCGGCAAGCTCCTGGTGCTGGAGCCCGGGGAGGACCTCAAGAGCGTCGCCCCCAACTTCCCGCGCCAGAGCATGGAGATGTTCAACGCGGTGCTGGCCCGCATGATTGCGGCGGGTGGCCTGCCTTACGAGGTGGTCAACGACGGCAGCAAGGCGGGCTCCGCCCTGGTGCGCATGGTGCTCGGCAAGGCGGACCGCTACGTCGGCGACAAGCAGTGCATGCTGCATGACTGCTACCTCATCCCCGACTGGCAGTGGCGCATCGGCTCGGCCATCGCCGCCGGCGAACTTCCCGACGACCCGAAGTGGGCTGACGTTGAGTTCAGCGTGCCCCAGAGCCCGAGCATCGACAACGGCCGCGACAGCGCGAATGACCGCGAGGACCTGCGTGCCGGCCTGACCTCCTTCTCCGCGATCGCCAAGAAGCGGGGCGGCGACTTCCGCAAGACCTTCTCCGAACTGGTCGAGGACATCCTCTTCGCCAAGGAAGTGACCGCCGCGACGGGCGGCAAGGTGGCCTTCGAGGAGGCCATGCAGCGCTTCGCCAACATGCAGGCCCCCGCCAAGGAAGCGGAGGAAAGCCCGGAGGACGAGGCCGAGGACGAAGCGGAAGACGAAGCGGAGGATGAGATGGAGTCCAAGACCTCCGCCGTCCCCGAGGACGACACCAACGAGATTACCGAATAACCTTTACCCATGCGCCTCATCTTCTCCCACGGCCTCAAGGGCCTCGAGCCTCTTCTGATCGACCCCACCAAGGCCGCCGACTACGCCGCCCGCTTGGACAAGTACGGCTTCTCGGACGTGCTGTCGAAGCTCTTGGGCGCCCGCCCGGAGGCTTACGTCACCCCCGACGGCAAGGGCGTCATCCCCATCGACGGGCCGATTGGCCGTGGCATCTCGCCCCTAGAGGGCATGCTTGGCGCCGCCGACGTGCTGGCCATCTCCAAGGCCATCGACGAGATGGAGGCCGACCCGGCCGTGAAGAAGATTGCCTTCCGCGTTAACTCCCCTGGCGGGACTGTCGCCGGCGTGCCTGAGCTCGCCAACAAGATGCGCCGCATGAAGAAGCCCACCATGGCTTACGGCGAAGAAGCGAACTCTGCCGCCCTGTGGCTGGCCGCCGCCGCCGATCGTTTCGTTGCGATGCCTTCGGGCTCCATCGGCAGCGTGGGCGTCTACATGGTCGTGCCCGACTACTCGAAAGCCTACGCCGACGCTGGCGTGCGGATGGTGGTCATCAAGTCCAGCCAGTCCCCGCTCAAAGGGGCTGGCATCGAAGGCACCACGCTCACCGAAGCCCAAGTGGCCGACCTGCAGCGCCAGGTCGATGGCATCGCCCAGGACTTCCAGGAGTCCGTGAAGGCCACCCGCGTCAACGTCTCGCAGGACGCCTTCACCGGCGGCACCTTCTCTGGCCGCGAGGCCGTGCGCCTGGGGCTCGTCACCGGGCTGGCCGACTCCTTCGAGGAAGCCCTCGCCGCCTTCTGACCTTTGACCACTTATCCAAGTTTAAGAACACATGAGCAAACTGACTCCCGAGGCTGAACTCTCCGAGCTGCGCACTGTTGCCCTCGCCCTCACGACTGAGCGCGACGACCTCCGCGCCACTGTCGAGAAGCTGACTGTCGGCGCCGCCGACGAACTGTCCGCCGCCAAGGCCGACATCGTGGCCAAGGATGCCCGCATCGGCGAACTCACCGCCGAAGTCGCCGCCCTCGCCGAGAAGGTCGCCGCCCTGGAGCTGACCCACGTCTCCGCCGCCAAGCAGGCCGCCGAGATCGTCGCCTCCACCGGCACGACCCCCGTCGCCGCCGAGAAGGCCGAAGCCCCCGCCCTCACTGTCGAGCAGGTCCGCGAGCAGTACGCCGCGATGAAGCCCGGCGCCGAGCGCGTGGCCTTCCTGCAGAAGCACAAGGCCGCCATCCTCTTTGGCCGCGCCAAGTAACCTTTCCCCCTAATTCATCCCTAATCCCTACTAATCACACCTATGGCAAACTCCGGTTTCGACATCGCCCCGGCCGCTCTCGCTGACATCATCGTCGCCGACCTGCGCCCGAAGCTCCCCGTCCTCGACATGTTCACGACCCTCGCGCAGAGCACCGAGGATCGCGGCACCACCATCGACGTCCCGTTCATCTCGGGCTCCGACGCTGCCACCTTCTCCAAGGCTTCGGGCGGCTACAAGGACGCCGGGGACGCGAATGTGAGCAAGTCCAGCGTCTCCTTGGTCCACTACCATGCCACCCGCAGCTTCGACGCTTCCGAGCTCGCCGCCTGGGGTGCCGAGGGTGTCATCAACGCCTTCCGCGAAGAGGCCGTCGCCAAGATCGTCAAGCGCGCCAACGCCGCCGTTGCCGCCATCGTGACCAACGCGAACTACTCGTCCAACATCGTCATCGCCGCCGCCGACTTCGACTACAATGACGTGGTCGACCTCGACACCGCCCTCGACGACCTGCTCGCCCCCGAGCAGCGCGGCCTCGT
>JBEGRN010000148.1:0-4594 GCA_041180425.1 Verrucomicrobiota bacterium | reverse complement strand
TATGTCCGCGAAGAAGCCCGTCACCGAAGAGAACGCCGATACCGGCAGGTGGTTGCGCGGCCCGGAAGAGGAGGCGTTCGCCGCCGTCCAAGGGCGCAAGGAGGGCCTGACTTCCGCCGAAGCGGCCGAGCGTCTGGAGCAGTTTGGGCCCAACTCGGTCTCGGCCCCCCGCCCGAGTGCCTTCATCGAGCTGCTGCGCAAGTTCAAGGAGCCGCTGGTCATCCAGCTGATGGTGATCTGCATCCTCTCGTTCTTCTTCGAGGACGACGAGACCAAGAAGATCCTCAGCACCTCCCTCGTCGGCGGGATGGTCTTCCTTTCCGTCTTCCTGTCCTATTTCCAGGAGAGCCGCTCGGCCCAGACGATCGCCAAGCTCCAGGCGATGGTGAAGACGACCTGCGACGTCCTGCGCGATGGCGTCGAGGTCACCGTGCCCATCGACCAGATTGTCCCCGGCGACGTCGTGGTGCTCGCCGCCGGCTCGATCATCCCCGCGGATTGCCGCCTCCTGCAGGCGAAGGACTTCTTCCTCTCGCAATCGGCGCTCACCGGCGAGTCGATGCCCGTCGAACGCGTCGTCATGGCGACCGTGCCTGGCGAGGTCGCCGCCCAGGAATGTCCCAACGGTTGCCTGATGGGCGCCAACGTCCAGAGCGGCTCGGCCCGCGCGCTCGTGCTCGCCACCGGCCGCTCGACCCAGTTCGGCGCGATGTCCGCCCGCTTGGTGGAACGCAAGGACGCCACGGCCTTCGAGCGCGGCACGAAGGGCTTCGTGTGGATGATGATCCGCATGATGTTGGTGATGGTCACGCTGACCTTCGGCTTCAGCGCGTGGCGTACCGGCAATGTCCAGGACGCCTTCCTCTTCGCGTTGACCGTCGCCGTCGGCCTGACCCCCGAGATGCTGCCGATGATCCTGGCGGCTTGCCTCTCGAAGGGCGCCCGCTCGCTCGCCCGCCTCAAGGTCGTGATGAAGCGCCTCGACGCCATCCAGAACCTCGGGGCGATGGACATCTTCTGCACCGACAAGACCGGCACGCTCACGCAGGACCACATCGTCCTGCAGCGCCACGTCGACGTCATCGGCCGCGACTCCGAGGACGTCCTCCGCTATGCGTGGATGAACGCCTATTACCAGACGGGTCTCCGCAACCTGCTGGACCGCGCGATTCTCTCCCGTACGGACCTGGACGTGGAACGGAGCTGCCGCAAGGTCGACGAGATCCCCTTCGATTTCCAGCGCCGGCGCATGTCGGTCGTCGTGGACCACGAGGGCGACCACCTGCTCATCTGCAAGGGCGCGGTGGAGGAGATCCTGGCCGTCTGCGGCCAATACCAGATCGACGAGGAGATCCACACGATGATCCCGTTGATCAAGGACGAGGTCATGGAGGAGTACCGCGCCTTGTCGGCGCAGGGTTTCCGCGTCATCGCGCTCGCCTACCGCGAGTTCGACCGCAGCAAGGAAGTCTTCGGCACCGCCGACGAATCCAACCTCGTGCTGTTGGGTTACCTCGCCTTCTTCGACCCGCCCAAGGAGACCGCGGCGACGGCCTTGGCCGGCCTGCGCGAGCGGGGCGTCCGGGCGAAGATCCTCACCGGCGACAACGAGCTCGTCTCGCGCAAGGTCTGCGCCGACGTCGGCATGCCCGTCGGTCGCGTGCTGACCGGCTCCCAGTTGGCGGCGATGGATGCGGCGACCTTTGACGCGGCCGTGCTCGAGGCCGACATCTTGGCGCGGCTTACCCCCGCCCAGAAGGAGCAGGTCATCCGCTCGCTCAAGCGCCAGGGCCATACGGTCGGCTTCATGGGCGACGGCATCAACGACGTCCTCGCGCTCAAGGCCGCCGACGTCGGCATCTCCGTGGACACCGCCGTCGACGTCGCCAAGGAATCCGCCGACGCGGTGTTGCTGGAGAAGTCCTTGCTGGTCCTGGTCGACGGTATCGACGAAGGCCGCCGCATCTTCTGCAACATCGAGAAGTACATCCGGATGGGGGCCTCCTCGAACTTCGGGAACATGTTCTCGGTGCTCGGGGCCGCGTTGCTCCTGCCGTTCCAGCCGCTGACCCCGGTGCTGATCCTGCTGAACAACTTCGCCTACGACTTCTCGCAGACGGCCATCCCGTTTGACCGCGTCGAGAAGGACCAGATCGCCAAGCCCCGCCAGTGGGACATTTCCGGCATCCGTGGCTTCATGGTGTGGCTCGGGCCGGTGTCCTCGCTCTTCGACTACCTGACCTTCGCGTTGATGTGGTTCGTCGTCTGCCCGGCAGTCTGCCATGGGACGTGGTCGTCGCTGGACGCGGCTGGCCAAGCGCAGTTCATCATCCTCTTCCAGACCGGTTGGTTCATCGAGTCCATCGTCACGCAGACGCTGGTCGTGCATGTAATCCGTTCGCCCAAGGTGCCGTTCATCGGTTCCCGCGCCTCTTGGCAGCTGAGCCTGACCACGTTGGCGGCGGTCTCCTTTGCGATCTGGCTGACCTTCTCGCCCTGGGTCAAGGGGCTCGGCCTCAACGGCGCCGGCCTCGGCCCGGTCTATTGGTCCGCCTTGGCGCTGATGACGGTTGCCTACGTGACGTTGGCGCATTTGATAGCCCGTCCGCGCCTCCGCGCAGCCTGACCTTTCCCTTCCATGCGCATCCTCCTCGAAGCCTTGCAGGCCGGCCGCCTCTTCGAACTCACCGAGACCTCCAAGAAGGGGGCTTTTGAGTTCTTGGGCCGCGTGCTCGAAGCGATCCCGGAGATTCCCGATGACTCTGGCGTGGTCGAAGCGATGCAGGCCCGTGAGGCTTTGGGCAACACGGCGATCGCCGAAGGCGTCGCCTGTCCGCACGCCCGCGTCGAAGGCATCACGGCCGATATCTACTGTGCTTTGGGCTGGTCGGCCGCTGGCCTCGATTACGAAGCGGGCGATGGGAAGAAGGTGCACCTCGTCATCGCCTACTGGATCCCGGACTGCCAGCGCGTCGGCTTCCTCAAGGAGATGTCGGGCCTGGCCAAGGCCATCACGTTGACCGGAGGCATCGAGACCCTGCGTAAATGCGAGACCTTGGGCGAAGTGCGCCACGGCCTGCTGGATTGGGTGACGCTCGTCCAGTCCGCCGAACTCCCCGACGCCCGTGCGCGCATGCTTCGCCTGACGGTCAAGCCGCCGTGCGAACCAGGCGCCGGCGAGCCCCGCGAAGGCCTGTAAGCGCCTTAGGCGGCGCGGTGGAAATGCTGCCAGAGGACGCAGACCCAGATGGCTACCGCGATGACGATCGCCAAGAAGACGGCGGCGCTACCCATGTCCTTGGCGCGTTTGGCCAGCGGGTGGCGTTCCAAGGAGATATGATCCGTGTTGGCCTCGATGGCCGAATTGAGGAGCTCCACGATCAGGATCAGCTGCAGGACTGCGAAGAGCAGGGCGCGTTCCACGAACGAGACCGGGACGAACCAGGCGACGATCGAGAGGGGGACGATGACGTAGAGCTCCTGCTTGAAGGCTTCTTCATGCTGGGCGGCGGCTTTCAACCCGTCCCAAGTGTAGCCTAAGGCCTTGAAAACCCGGGTAAGACCCCCCTTGGATTTCATCTGCTGGCCGTAGTTTTCAGGGTCGGACATGGCGGTAAGGCAGGTTATTGCCCCCGAAAGGGGGAGGGCAAAGGCATTTTTGGCCCCTTTTGAAAACGCTTGCCAGAGGGGGGTGCTGCCCTAGGTTTCGTGGTTCCCTGTGCGGGAACCCACCATGCGCGACGACTACCTGCAAGATGCCCGAAAGATCATTCCTGACGCCAACATCCTCATCAATGTTGTCTCCAAGCGTGTGAAGCAGCTCCGCGCCACCGCCGAACGCCCCCAGGGCTCCCCTCCCAAGTACAAGCACCTCTTGGGCGGCGACCTCTACGAGACCCTTTCCCCCGAGGACATCGCCCTCCGCGAAATCATCGAAGGCCGCATTTCCTGGGCCTTCGCCGAGGAAGACCAGGGCCAGGCCTAAGCGGTTCCGCGCTGAGGTTTCCGGCCATCGGCGGGTAGCCCCGACGCACCACCATGGCCGCACGTAAAGAGCATTCCCTTCCGGAGGTCGGCAACCCGAAAGCCGGCCGGGATTACTTCATTGGTCAGACCTACGAGGCTGGGCTGATGCTGTTGGGCACCGAGGTGAAGTCGCTGCGCCTTGGGCGCGCGAACATCGCCGATGCGTTTGTGCGCCTGACGCCGAAGGGGCCGGTGCTCTTCCACGCCCACATCGCGGAATACGATTTCGGCAACCACAACAACCACGACCCGTACCGCACCCGCAAACTGCTGCTGCATGCGTCCGAGGTGGCCAAGCTGACCGAAGAGGTCCGATCCGGCGGGGCCACGGTCATCCCGCTGAAGATCTACTTCAAGCACGGCCTGGCCAAGTGCCTCATCGCCGTGGGCAAGGGCAAGAAGCAGCATGACCGCCGGCAGGACATCAAGGAGCGTGACGCCAAGCGCGAGATCTCGCGGGCCATGAGCCGTCGTCGGTGAAGCCGCCCCTCCACCTCGTCCTCCTTCACCCGGAGATCGCCCCGAACACGGGCAACGTCGGCCGCATGTGCGCGGTCACGGGCTGCGT
>JBEGRN010000147.1:0-4643 GCA_041180425.1 Verrucomicrobiota bacterium | reverse complement strand
GGCTGGAAGGTCGCCATCTGCGATCAGCTCGAAGCCCCGGTGGCCGGGAAGCTGGTGCGCCGAGGCCTGACCCGCATCTTGACGCCCGGCACGGCGCTCGAGGACTCGCAGCTCGACTCTCGTCGCGGCAATTACCTCGCCGCGCTGTCTTGGGACAAGCATGGGTGGCATGCCGCTTGGCTCGACGTGTCGACCGCGGATTTCCGCTTGGCCACCGATGCCACCCCACATCGCCTCCTGCCGCTCCTGCATTCGGTGTCACCGCGCGAAGTCATCTTGCCTGAAGGGCTCGAACCTCCGGCCGAGTTCCGCGAGGCGTTTGAAGTCCTCATGCAGGGCAGGGCGGTCTCCCGCCTGCCGGGTTGGAACTTCGAAGTAGCCGCCGGGGCTCGCTTGGTTGCCCAGACGCTTTCGGTGCATGGCTTGGCCGGCTTTGGCCTGAACGATGACCATCCCGCGCTCGGCGCGGCCGGTGCGGTGCTGGGCTATGTGACCGACTCGCTCTGCGACCGACCCAAGAATCTCTTCCGCCTCATCGAAGCCAAGTTGGGCGCGGCCGTGCTGCTCGATGCCGCCTCGTCGCGCAACCTCGAGCTCTTCGCCGCGACCAACGGCTCCCGCGAGACTTCCTTGCTGGAGGCGATCGACCGCACCTCGACCCCAGCCGGCGCCCGCCTGCTCGCGCTCTGGCTGGCCGAGCCTTCCACCGACCTGGCCGTCATCCATGGCCGCCAAGCGGCGGTGGGCGAATTCTTCAAGCACGCCGGTGCTTCGTCACGCCTCGGCGAATCGCTCAAAGGCGTCCGTGATGTCCCGCGCATCCTCGCCCGCCTCCAGAACCGCCTCCGCAACCCACGTGAATTGGGCGGCATCAAGGACACGCTGCAGTCCCTGCCGTTGCTGAAGGAAGAGCTGGCGGCCCTCCCAGGCGGAGCCCTGCAAGCCTGCGCCCAGCGCATCTCCCTGGAGAGCCCGCTGTTGGCGAAGCTGTCGTCGGCCTTGGCCGAGGAACTGCCCGTCGACCTCACGGAAGGGGGCGCTCTGCGGGCGGGCTTCGATGCCGAACTCGACCGGCTCCGGTCGCTGGCGACGGACAGCAAGACTTGGATCGCTGATTTTGAACGTCAGGAGCAAACGCGTACCGGCATCAAGTCCCTCAAGGTCCGCTACAACGGGGCATTTGGATATGCGATTGAAGTCACCAAGGCCAACCTCGCCGCCGTCCCCGCAGACTATATCCGCAAGCAGACGATGGTGAACGCCGAACGCTTCACCACGGAGGAACTGCGGACCAAGGAACGCGAGGTCCTGCGGGCCGACGAACAGGCCTTGGCGCGCGAAACCGAACTCTTCCAGGCCCTGCTGGCCGAGGTGCTCGCTTCCACGGAATCGCTGCTGGCCACGGCCAACGCCATCGCCGAAGTCGATATTCTCCGGGGTTGGGCCGAACTCGCCCGGGAAGCCCATTGGGTCCGGCCGACCGTCGACGACTCCGACGTGCTGGAGATCACCCAAGGCCGTCATCCGGTCGTGGAACGCATGCTGCAGGCCCGCCCGGGCGCCGGCTCGTTCGTGCCGAACGACACGCGCCTCAGCAGCAGCGGCGAGCAGATCGCCTTGCTGACGGGTCCGAACATGGCCGGCAAGTCGACCTACATCCGGCAGGTGGCTTTGATCGCATTGTTGGCGCACCTCGGCTGCTGGGTGCCGGCGCAGGCCGCCCACATCGGCCTCGTCGACCGCATCTTCTGCCGAGTCGGCGCGTCCGATGAGCTCGCCCGCGGCAATTCGACCTTCATGGTCGAGATGAACGAGACCTCGAACATCCTGAACAACGCGACCGTGCGCTCCTTGGTGGTCCTCGATGAGATCGGCCGCGGCACGAGCACGTACGACGGCATCAGCATCGCCTGGGCCGTCGCCGAGCATCTGCACGGGACCGGTCCGGCGGGGCCGCGCACGCTCTTCGCGACGCACTATCACGAACTGACGCAACTGACGGGCCTGCTGCCGCGCCTCCGCAACTGGTCTGTCGCCGTCAAGGAATGGCAGGATGAGATCGTCTTCGTCCGCCGCGTTGTCCCCGGCGCCGCCGACCGCTCCTACGGCATCCAGGTAGCGCGTTTGGCCGGCATGCCTCCCTCCGTCGTCTCGCGGGCCCGCCAGATTTTGTCCGGCTTAGAGACGGGCAGCGGCCTGCCGGTCCAACAATCGGTCGAGATCGCGCAGGTCACGCTGACGCCGCAGGAGGCTACGAAGAAGAAGTCCGAACCTGCGGCCAAACCTCCCAAGGCTTCGCCCAAGAAGGACGTCGGCGGCCCCGAGCTCGACCTCTTCGGCTAAGTCAGATCCGCTGATTCCAGTCGGCGGAGTTGAACTTTGCCCACGTCTGCTCGTGGTCGTGCTGATCGTAGATCGGCTCGGGGACCGCGACCGGCGGGCTCTGCAGGGCTTTGCCCAAGGCGACCGGAAAGTCCTGCTCAAAGCGCACCCAATCGCAGCCGGGCAAGAAGGGGCGCCAGACGTAACCTTCGAGGAGCAGGCCGTGCCGCGTGCGTTTCTGGGCGGCTCCGGCGACCTTACGGCCGTCGTCGGCGCGGACCAAGTCGTTGGGCTCGGCGCGCTGGGCGCAGTGATCGGGAGACTGGAAGGGCCGCGACCCTGAGGGCAGGGGGACGAGCTTCACCGGCTGACCTTGCGCCAAGAGCGCTTCGGCCAAGGCTTGATGCACGGCGGCATAACTAGCCATGGCATCGGCCTCGCAGAGCGGATGCCCCACAGGCAAGACGATCGCGAACGTCCAATCCTCGAGGTGCGAGACGAGGCCGCCACCGGTCGCGCGACGCACCAACTGGGTACCTGCGGGCACGAGGGAACGGTAGGCCTCCCATTTCTGGGAGACCCCGAAGGTATAGGCCGGCACGGACCAGGCGAAGGGACGATAGCGCACACGGTCGGGGTGCGGGTATTTCTCCAGCAGCAGCAAGTCAGCCGCCATGTTCGCGACGGCGTCGGCAGCCTGGCGGGGGAGTACGTCCATGTTAGAAGTCTATGCCTTTTTCCAGCAAACGCACGACCTTTCGCCCGGTGGCTTGCTCATACCAGGTTTCGGTGCCGCGCGGGATGCGCAGCTCGTTCAACTGGTCGGCGAAGGGCTGGGCGGGCGTGCGGAGCTTGCCGGCGAGCGGGTGCAGCAAAAGGCTCAAGTCGCGCGGACGCGGCCCAAGCTGGGGGACGTCGGCACGTTGCGCGGCGCGGATGAGCTTCTCGGGGTCGAGGCCAAAGTGTTCGGCGACCTTCACGCCCATGTCGTAACGGCTCAACGGTTCGAGGCCGGCCCAGTGGTAGACGCCGGACAGGTTGGGACGTTCGCAGAGCTCGACCGCCGCGTCGGCGAGGTTGCTCAAGCTGACAGGCTGACGGATCTCATCGGTAAACAAAGGCGTCTGCTTCCCGGCCGCCCAATCCTTGAACAGCCGTTCATGCAGGCCGCGGTCGCCCGCCCCCGAATTGCCGTTGAGCAAGGTCGTCCGGATGACGGCGGCATGTTCGCGGCCGTATTTAAGCACCTCGACTTCACCGGCCGCCTTGGTGCGCCCATAGAGATGGAGCGGAGCCGGCGTCGCGGTGTTGGCGTAACGTCCGGCTGCACCGTCGAAGACCATGTCCGTGGAAAGATGAATCAGCTTCGCGCCGACATGGAAGGAGAGCTGGGCGAGCCGACGCGGGAGGTCGACATTCAGGGCTTCGGCGCGGGCGGGGTCGCGGTCGCAACCGTCGATGGTCGCGAGGGCGGCGCAGTTGATCACGGCCTGCGGGAACTCCTCCAGCATCAAGCCCTGCACGGCCGCAACGTCCAGGAGATCGAGCGTGCTGGAGCGTTTCAGGTCCGGCACGACCGCGGCTTTCGAGCCGCCCAGGGCGTAGACGTCATGCCCGCGACGCAAGGCCGCCAGGACGACCTCGCGGCCGGCAAAACCATTGGCGCCTGTGACGATGATCCGCATCGGCAGGAAAGTAGCGAACACGGGGCGGGAGGCAAGCGGGGAGGGCGTGGCTCACGCTTGCCAAAGCGGTCAGGAGCCGCCTTCATAGCCGCTTCCATGCCGACTTATTCCGAATTGGCCAACCGGCCCGTCCTGTCGCAACCCGTCTATGAGGCCGGCCGCCCCATCGAAGTCGTGGCGCGGGAATTCGGCTTGGACCCCGCTTCGGTCATCAAGCTCGCCTCCAACGAGAACCCGCTCGGCCCTTCGCCGAAAGGCTTGGCCGCCGCCCAGAAGGCCCTGCAGGTCTGCCACCTTTATCCGGATGGCGGCTGCACTTTCCTGCGCGAGAAGTTGGCCAGCCATTGGTCGATGAAGCCCGAGAATTTCGTGGTTGGGAATGGCTCCAACGAGGTGATGATCCTGCTGTCGCAGGCCTTTCTCCGCCCCGGCGATGAAGTCGTCTTCGGTTCGCAGGCCTTCATCGTCTACAAGTTGGCGACGATGCTGTTTGGCGCCACGCCGGTCGAGGTTCCGATGCCTGGTTTCCGGCACGACCTCAAGGCCCTCCGGGCAGCCGTCACCGACCGCACGCGTCTCGTCTTCCTCGCCAGCCCGAACAACCCCACCGGGGGCACGGACGACCCTAAGGACATC
>JBEGRN010000146.1:0-4862 GCA_041180425.1 Verrucomicrobiota bacterium | reverse complement strand
TGCCGGTGTCGACCTTGACGTGTACGCGGACCGGGCGGCCATGCGCCGAGCCCCAGGCTGCAAAGGCCTTGGCCTCTTCGAGCGAATTGATGGTAAGGTCGAAACCATGCTCCGCCGCCCGGGCCACTTCCTCCGGCAAGGTCGGGCTCAAGAGCAACGTATCGCCTTCATGGCCGACCTCACGGAGTCGGATGGCCTCCGCGACGTTGGCGACGGCGAAGGCGTCCACGCCCGCCTGCAGCAAACGTCGGGCTACTTCGGGCATCCCATGGCCATAAGCGTCGGCCTTGACCACCGCGACATAGCGCACGTGCCGCGGCAAGGCCTGCTTGATGCGGCCGACGTTGCGGTCGATGGCCGGGAGATCGATCTCTACCCAAGCGCGGGACTGGGAAAACGGGGTGCTCATGGCGTGCCGCGGTGGCGTTCGCCCGACCACGTTGCGAAATCCGCGGCCGCGTTCAAGGCCTCAGGCTTAGGCTCAAGGCGCAGCACGCCCCCTTGGGCCAAGACCCGCGGCAGTTCCGGCCAGACGTCCGGCACCACTTCCGCCGCCGGCAAGACCTGCGGGGCTTGGCTGGCCGTGGTCAAGATGCGCCCCGACAACGCGGCCACTTGCTCGACCTCGCACTCGCGGGTCGGACCCGGGACGCCGGCCGCATCGACCGAGACCACGTGCCACCGCTTGAGGCGGGATTCGGAGACGACGCTGAACGCATCGGCTTCACCGCGCAAACGCACGGCGGCGGCCAAAGCGACGAGCGGCTCCCAGACCCAGACCTCGCAAGGCCGCAGCGCCGCCCACGTCCGCACGGCCATCGCGGTGACGCGGATACCGAGCATCGACCCAGGCCCCACGCACACGGCGAAGGCACGCAGGTCGGCGAACTTCAGCCCGGCCAGCGCCAGGGCTTTTTCCGCGCAGGCGAAGGTCGCCTCCAACGCGCCCTCTTCGGAATGCGCTTCGGCCACCCAACGCCCACCCTGCAGCACGCCGACGCGCACGCCGTGACGGGCGGAGCCATCGAGCACGAGGCACGGTTCGGCGGGAGCCATGACAATCAACCCGGCGGCCAGCTCAGGGCGCGGCCACCGAGCAAGTGCACGTGCAGGTGCGGGACGGATTCACCGCCATCGGGACCGTTGTTGATCACGATGCGAAAGCCTTTCGCGAGGTTGAGCTGACGGCTCAACTGGGCGGCGACGAGCAAGAGATGCCCCAGCGTCGCCTGGTCTTCGGCGGAGGCTTCGGCCACGCGGGCGAGCGGCTTGCGCGGCACGACGAGCACATGCGTCGGCGCCTGCGGAGCGATGTCGTGGAACGCCACGCAGACGGCATCCTCGTGGATCAGCTTGGCGGGAATCTCGCGGTCGGCGATCTTCTGGAAAAGCGTCTTCGGGGAGCTCATGGAGAGATTATAGCACGACCACCGTCAAACGGCCCCGCCCCTGGACGCGGGCGGCGTAGACGTTCACGCACTCGACGGCCTCATCGTAGGCTTGGCGGGCCCGGACCGAACGGGCCTTGGGACCGGCCAGATACTGGTCCTGGAGCCCCACGACCCACAGCAGGACGTCCGGGGCGTCACCGACCTGGGCCAAGGCGGCCTCGATACGCTCCGGAGCCCAAAGCGGCTCAAAAGGCTCATCGCGGTGGTCTAAGACGGCAATGGCAGGCAGGACGGCATCCGGCGCCAGCAGGCGGAGCAGGTGTTCGGCGGCCTGGGCCAAGCCACGGGCATCCAAGCCCGCGGCCGTAAACTCGTCGGACTCGAAGACCCGGACGACGGCATCGACATCGCGACGCAACGGGGCCTCGGTCCCGACCAAGGTCGCCAGCATCGCATTGAGCGTACGGAGGCGGGCCGGGCGGGCAGGAGCGGCGGAAGCGGAAGTCACTTGGCTTTGCCCCCCTTGCGGAGCTGATCGATGGCCTTGGCCAGCTCATCGATGTCGCGGAACTCGCGGTAGACGCTGGCGAAGCGGACGTAGGCGATCTGGTCGACGGCCTGCAGGTGCGTCATGATCTCTTCGCCGATGGCGCTGGAGGGAACCTCGTCCTCGAACTTGCGCTGCAAGCCTTCGACGATCTCGGAGATGAGCAGGTTGATGCGCTCGACCTCCACCGGACGCTTGTCGGTCGCCTTGCGGATGCCGGACGCGATCTTGGTGATGTCGAAGTCTTCGCGGGCGCCGTTGCGCTTCACGACGACGAGGCCTTCGCGGACGATCTCCTCCATCGTGCTGAAGCGATGCGAGCAGGCCAGGCATTCGCGGCGGCGGCGGATGGAATGGTTCCCCTTACCGAGACGCGTCTCCAGGACCTTCGTGTCTTCGTGATTGCAGCGCGGACAATACATCGATCAGAGGCGCAGGAAGTTGGCCAAGAGGTCGAGTCCGTTCTGCGTCGCGTAAGATTCGGGATGGAACTGCACGCCCCAGATCGGCAGGTCGCGGTGGCGCAGGCCCATCACGAGGCCGTCTTCGGTCCACGCCGTGACCTCGAGGCAAGCCGGGAAGGTCTCCCGCTCGACGATGAGCGAATGGTAGCGGGCCGCCTGGAAGGGATTGGGCAGGCCGTGGAACAGGTCGGTGTTGTTGTGGAAGACCGGCGAGGTCTTGCCGTGCATCAGGTTCGGGGCGCGCAGGACGCGGCCACCGTACACATGGCCGATGGCTTGGTGGCCGAGGCAGACGCCGAGCAACGGCTTCTTGCCGGCGAACGCCCGGATCATGTCGCACGACACGCCAGCTTCGGCGGGCGAGCACGGACCGGGCGAAATCATCACGCGGTCCGGGTTGAGCGCGAGCGCTTCTTCGACGGTGATCTGGTCGTTGCGGAAGACCTTCTGCTCCACGCCCAACTGGCCAAAGTATTGGACCAGGTTGTAGGTGAAGGAGTCGTAGTTATCGATGACCAGGAGCACGCGCAGACGATTTGCTTCGCTCGCCGAAGTGTCAAGGAGTCGCCCAAACGTGTGAACAAGTGCGAGGGCTCTAGAGTTGTTCGCAAGCCGTCTTCACAGCGACAAAAGCAGTGTACCTCCGCGGGCACTCCACCGACCGCACGACCGGTCGCCGCCAGAGCACCGCGGCCCCTTTGCCGGTCCTGCCGAGGGCGCTAGCGTGGGTGGTTTTCGTCCTGCATTGATGGGGGTAGACCCACCCTCAACCCCAGGCGCGCCAGCCCGTTCCCCAGCGGGCCAAACCATTCACATCCCACCCACCCCACCCCTCCCTGCGAACACCTCGAATAGCCGCACAAACCCCTTGAAACTATGACTTTACAGAGCAAGGGGGGTGTGAATAACTATGGGCACGGCATGAAACAGCGCACCCTCGGAAAAGAAGCATCGGTCAAGGGCAAGGCCCTCCATACCGGCCAAGAGGTCACTTTGACCCTCAAACCTGGCGCCCCCAACACCGGCCTCGTCTTCCGCCGCATCGACCTTTTCGGCAAGCCCGAGGTCCGTCCGGTTTCCGAAATGGTCACCGACCTGGAACGCAAGACCACCGTTTCTTCGGACGCCGTGAAGCTGCACACCATCGAGCACGTGCTCTCCGCCCTCAGCGGCATGGGCGTCGACAACGCCATCGTCGAGCTCGACGCTTCCGAACCGCCGATCGTCGACGGCTCCGCGCGTCCGTTCACCACGCTCATCCACCAGGCCGGCATCGTCGAACAAGCCGACGCGCGCGAAGTCTTCACGCTCACGCAGCCCATCACGATCAACGAAGGCAGCCGCTCCATCATCGCCCTGCCCTTCGACGGCCTGCGCATCACCTGCACGTCGGCCGACGACCGCGGCATCCACACGCAGCACCTCACGATCGACATCGACTCCGAGACGTATGAAGCGCAGATCGCCCCGGCCCGCACGTTCACCATCTACGAGGACATCGAAGAACTCCTGAAGAAGGGCCTCATCCAAGGCGGCTCGCTCGATTCGGCCATCATCCTCAAGGGCGACAAGGTCGTCAGCAAGGAGCCCTTGCGCTTCAAGGACGAGCTCGTCCGCCACAAGATCCTCGATATCGTCGGCGACATCGTCCTCGCCGGCATCCGCCTGAAGGCCCACATCATCGCCGTCCGCCCCGGCCATGCGCTCAACGCCCGCCTCGCCGCGGCCGTCCGCAAGCAGTGGCAGGAATCCAAGCAGCCGAAGGCCAAGGCCGAACCGGCCAAGAAGGTCGAAGCCCCCAAGGCCCCGGTCGGCAACGCCCTCGACATCCGCCAGATCCTCAACGCCCTGCCCCACCGCTACCCGTTCGTGATGGTGGACCGCGTGGTCGAGCTGACGGACGACTCCCTCGTGGCGATCAAGAACGTCACCATCAACGAGCCCTACTTCCAAGGCCACTTCCCCGGCCAGCCGGTGATGCCGGGCGTGCTCCAGGTCGAAGCCATGGCCCAAGCCGCCGGCCTCATCATGCTGCGCCGCGGCGCCGCCGACGAGGCCCCGAAGGTCGTGTTCTTCATGAGCGCCGACAAGGTGAAGTTCCGCAAGGCCGTGACCCCGGGGTCGCCGCCGCCGAGTGCGAATGCCTCGTCAACGGCGAGACGGTCTCCTCCGCCGAACTGCTCTTCACCATCGCCGACTCGGTCGCCCCCCAAGGCTAACGCCGGCATGAGCGCCACGATCCACCCCACCGCCATCATCGAAGCCGGCGCCCGGCTCGGGAGCGGCGTGCAGGTCGGTGCCTACGCCTACGTCGGCGCGGACGTGACCTTGGGCGATGGCTGTATCCTGCACCACCACGCCACGGTCGATGGCTACACGCAGCTGGGGCCGCAGTGCGAGGTCTTCCCCTACGCCTTCATCGGCGGCCGCACGCAGGACCTGAAGGCCCGCCCCGGCAAG
>JBEGRN010000145.1:0-4697 GCA_041180425.1 Verrucomicrobiota bacterium | reverse complement strand
ATAATTGTTGAGGATCGGAATCCCCGCGGCGGCGTAGTCGAAGAACTTATTGGGCGAGGTGCCGTCGTAGAAGGCCGGCACGTCCTTGAGCACCATCAAGCCACAGTCGAGGGAGGCCGTGATCGCCCCGAGCTCCTGCTTGGGCACGGGCGCGTAGAAGCGGCAGTTGTCGAGGCCAGCGGCGGCGGCTGCCGCCTGCAAGCGGTCCTTTTCCTTACCATCGCCGATGAAGACCAACTTGATGCGCACATCGCCGCGGCGACGGAGTTCGCGGGCGACGTCCAACAAGGCGTCGAGGCCATTGGCCGGGCCATGCGCGCCGGTGAAGCCAGCCACAAAATCTCCCGGAGCCAGCCCGGGCAAGGTCAGCGGTGCGCGGAGACGCGGATGGAACAGCTCCAAGTCGCTGCCATTGGGGATCAGGTCGATGGAGCGTCCCCGTGGCGCGCGGCGGCGAATGCCCGCAACGATGCCCGGCGAAAGCCCGATGCAGGCGTCGGCTCCGCGATAGGCGGCCCACTCGAGCAAGGACA
Organism: Verrucomicrobiota bacterium; assembly: GCA_041180425.1. GTDB lineage: Bacteria > Verrucomicrobiota > Verrucomicrobiia > Opitutales > UBA953 > UBA953. The sequence continues at coordinate 4,164 of JBEGRN010000145.1, read as the reverse complement.
TGGCCCCCAAGAGCACGGGGTTGCGCACCCCGAGCGCCCGCGGCAGTTCCGGCCAAAGGTCGCGGACCTCGAAGACGAAGGGCTTGCCCCGTAACCAACGGGCAGCGAGGCCGGGGAGCGCCGCGGTCAGCGGGGTCGAGGTCGCGAAGGCGAGGTCGTACGTCTCGGTCAAAGCCAAGCGCATCGAGCGCGCGGCGAACGCCACGAACGTCGCGCCCCGACGCAAAAGGCTGTCGCGGTTGGAGTAGGCTAGCGGCAGGGAGATGACGTCGATGCCGTCGACGTCCCCGCGTGACCATCCAGCCGCCGCATCCCAGGGGAGCCGCAGGCCCGACTGCGCATGCGCGCCGCACACCATGGTGACGGCATGCCCGCGGGCGACCAAGGCCCGGGCGAACTCATACGAACGCGTGCCGCCCGCGCCTTGCGGGGTCGCGAAGTGTTGATGGAAATAAAGGATGCGCATGCCGCCGTCGCGCTTAGGCCAGGTCGCGCTCGAGGACCGCGCGGATCTTCCGGGCCGCCGTGCCGTCGCCGTAAGGATTCTGGAGCCGCGAGCGCCGCAGGTATTCCGCCGGGTCGTCCAGCAGGCGCGTGGTCTCTTGGCAAATGCGCGCCGGCTCGGTCCCGACCAAGGTGCACGTGCCCGCCGCCACCGCTTCGACGCGCTCCGTGGTGTTGCGCAAGACCAACACGGGCTTGCCGAGCGAAGGCGCTTCTTCCTGGACGCCGCCCGAGTCGGTCAGGATGACCGTGGCGCGGTCCATGAGCCAGACGAAGTCCTCGTAACGCGCCGGTGGGATCAAAGCGATCCGCGGGTTCTTGCCGAGTAGGCGATGGACGGGCTCCTGGACCAAGGGGTTCAGGTGCACGGGGTAAAGCACGCCAAGGTCGGGATGCCGCTCGGTCAGCTGTTGCAGCGCTCGGCAAATCTGCTCGAAGCCCAAGCCGAAGGATTCGCGCCGGTGGCCTGTGACGAGAAGCCAGCGGGCCTTGGGGTCGGCCAAGTAACGGGCGGCGAAGGCGGGCGGGACGCCGAGGCGAGCGATGACTTCCGCATCCTGCCCGAGTCCCTGCAGCCGCGCGCGCGTCCAGAGCAACGCGTCCACCACCGTGTTGCCGGTGACCGTACAGGAAGCGTCGTCGATGGCTTCGCTCAAGAGGTTCTCGCGGGCCTGCTCGGTCGGACAGAAGTTCCAGCGCACCAACGGAGCGGTCAGGCGCCGGTTCATCTCTTCAGGAAACGGCGCGCGCATGTCGTCCGTACGGAGGCCGGCCTCCACGTGGCCGACCGGGACGTTGGCGTAGAACGCCGCCAAGGCGGAACCCAACACGGTCGTGGTGTCGCCCTGCACGAGGACGGCATCCGGGCGGGCCATGGTGATCCACGAGTGCACGGACGTAAGCACGCGGGCGGTGAGGTCGGGCAAGCCCTGCCCGGGCTGCATCAGGTTCAGGTCGACGTCGGGCCGGAGGCCGAAGACCGCCAAGGCCTGGTCCAGCATCTGCCGGTGCTGGGCCGTCGCGACGAGGATCGGCCGCAGCTGCTTCGACTGCAGCAGCTCGAAGTAGAGCGGAGCCATCTTGATGCACTCGGGGCGGGTGCCGACAATCAGGGCGACGGTACGCATGAGATTCAAAGGGGGACGGCGACGCCGTCGACGAGCACGTCCTCGGCCCGTAGTTCCACGTGGCAACCCAGGGCCGTGACGAAGGTCACCGCCGAACCGACGGCCGTCAAACGACGCGTCCAGGCAGACTCGCGTCGGCCATAGCGGGGAGCGTGGAAGCCTTCGCCGGTGGCGGTATCCGCGGTGAGCCAGGCTTCCTGCGAAGGCAGCGAACAGGCGACCGACAGCTGCGCCAAGCCATCGCGGGTGCGGCCATGCCAACGGAGTTCGCAACGGCTCGCCGCACTCGGCGCCTGGACTTGGTCGATGATGACGAAGCCTTGCGGGAAGCGGAGCACCCGCCGGACCCAACGCGCGCCGCCTAAGTCGCGGAGGCTCGCGCCTAAGCCATGCGGCTCGACGCGTCGCTCGCAGGCCGTCCAAGGCAACCACAGGAAACGGCCAACCTTACGCATAGGCCCCTGCCGATCGACGGTGACGACATTGTGGTGCACGGCAGAACCAAAGTCCTCGGCGCCGACCCCCGTATAAGAGTAAGTCCCGACGTCCTCGGCGATCCACGCTCCATCCCAGCGGAGAGAGACATGCAGCTGGTCCGCCTGACTCGGCCGATGCCGCCAAGGCGTGGCCGAGGGATGCCGCAAGAACGCCGTGCCACGGAGGTTGCGCAAGGCACCGACGCCCGACGCCTGGCAATCGATGCTCGGGCCGTCCACCCCTGGACGCGCCGTGATGGGCAACGGCCCGACCAACAGCAAGGCGGCTTCGTCCCACGGTCCGGAGGGAAGCCGTTGCCCCAAGAACAAGGCTTGGGCTGCGCCGATGGCGGGACGGAAATCATGGGCGGGGCAGCCGCTCAAGGGGAAGAGGTTGGCGCTGTCGTCGGCCCCATAACGCGGCACCGTGCCATCCGCCTCCAACAAGTTCGCGAGGAACTCCGTGGCGCGAGCCACCTGGTCCCGTGTCTGGGGCGGCAGGCGTTCGCCTTCGGCGACGAGGACCACCTCGGCCCACGTCAGGAGCTGCAGGAAAAGACGGTGGTAATTCGTCGAATGCTGACTGAAGCCGCCGTCCGCGTCGACGAGCGCGTCGACCTGCGGGAAGAGCGTTTCCAGGCCTTGGTCGCGCCAACCCGCGGCGTCTTCCAGGTGCGGCCAGAGGGCACCGGCCGTGAAGAGCCCGAGGGCTTCGCTGATGCCATGGTTGTTCTGCTGCGACAGGGCATAGCCGAGATGCGCGCAAATGCGCTCCGCGGTCGCGGTCGCCAGGCGCGCGGTCAGCAGCAGCCGGGCATCCGTCGTCGCAGGATGCGCGCGGAACGCCTGCAGCGCGAAGGCCACGGCGATCAGCCGCAGCGAGGCTTCCTGTCCGCACATCCATTGGGGTCCACGGTTGGGCGGATTGGCTTCCATCCAGTCTTCCAAGAGCGCCCAGAACCGTTCGACGTGCCGCGCTTCGCCATCCAAGACCCAGGCGCGCACCAAGGGATAGACCCACGCGAACCGCGAAAGCTCCCAGACGCCCTTGATGTCCACGCGGCCCGCGGCAGAAAGTTTGGCCCAATGGCCGTTAGCGTCGACGACTGACCCATCGAGGACGCTGGCATGCCAAGACGGGCGTCGACCGGACTCGACCAAGTCGTGGTTGAAGATCCGGTAGCGGCCAAGCGCCAGCAAGTCGGCTTCGGCGACAGGCGAGTGCCCGTTCTCGATGGCCCACGCTTCGACATGGGGCGCCAGATAAGCCCGATCGAGCTTGGCGATCGGCAAGCGCGGGGAGGAGCGTCGCCAGCGCGCCGCATAGTCGGCGGGGAGCGGGATGTCCGCCCACGCGTGCACCGGGCAGATGAGTCGCTCCATTAGACCGCTGGAACGTTCGACCTGGAACCAGAGCCGACGCAGGAACCATGCGGGGCCCAGATGCTGGAGTGCGGAAAGGTACAAAGGAATCAACGGAGCTGCCCGCGCGTATCGATGAGGGCTTTGCCAGCCAAGGCCGCCAAGGTCAGCGACCCGAAGGCGCGGTGGTCGACGAGCAGGACCACGACGTTCGCGGTGGCGAGGGCCGCCTCCAGGCTGACGAGCTGGACTTTACCGGCAAGGCTCGGCGGCAAAGCCTGCACGTGCGGCTCCACCGCCAACACCGGCAAGCCGCCCTCCGCCAACGCCGCGGTGATTTCGACCGCAGGGGATTCGCGCAAGTCATCGACGTTGGCCTTGAAGGCGAGCCCGAGGCAAGCGACGACAGGCTGCGCCTGCCGAGCCGCCGCCGCGCGGACCTGTGCGACGACATGATGCGGCTTGTGGTCGTTGACCTCGCGGGCAACCCGGAGCAGGCGCGCTTCCGCCGGCGCGGCGGCGACGATGAACCAAGGGTCCACCGCGATGCAGTGCCCACCGACGCCTGGACCCGGCTGGAGGATCTTCACCCGCGGGTGGCGATTAGCCAAGCGGATGAGCTCCCACACGTCGATCTGCAGGCGATCGCAGATGAGGGAAAGCTCGTTCGCGAAGGCGATGTTCACGTCGCGGAA